>CALPIW020000001.1 GCA_943323725.2 Polynucleobacter meluiroseus
ATTCATGACCGGAGTGCTTTATTTCTTGGGTTCGCCTTCGGTGCCCGCGGGAGCCTTCTCCTCGGGGAGCGAGAGGTAATCGATCTGGACCACGAAGGCCGAGAGCTTGCGTTGGACGACCGTGACGCGGCGCTCATCCGGAGAGGCGGAGGTGGCGGCGGCAGCCGGGGCAGCCGCGGCGGCGGGAGCCTGGTCGAAGAACGAGAGCGTCGCGGCGCCGGCGGCAGCCGGGGCGGCCGCGGCGGCCGGGGAGGCCGCGGCGGGGGAACCCATGAGTTTCTCGAACTCCGGGGTCGTGGTGCCGACGTCGATGGAAGTCACCGCGACCGGACGTCCGGAATTGCGGATCTTATTGACGAAGGTGCGCAGGGTCGCGGTGTGTCCGACGAAGCGGACGCGGAACGACAGGGCGTCGACGAGGCCCGGGCGGGCGAGCGTACGGACCGGCTTGAACTCGTCGACTTCGTTGCGGGTGGCTTCGCCGTCGGGACCAAAGGTGCCGGCGCCAGGGCGGCCATCCGGGATGACGACGAAGGTCTCGATGGGTTCGCGGTCGACGGATTCGATCAGCAGCGGCGAACCGGCCGGCCGGGATTCGATGAGCTGACGGACGAGGAAATCGATGATCTGACGCTGCTGGTCGACCTTCTGGAAATCGCGCTTAGGTCCCGTGCCGGGGTTCTGGTAGTAGCGGTGGAAGCCGAAGGTGGTCGGCTCGTTGGGCGCCAGCTTCACGCCTTGGTCGGTCGCCTGCTTGCGCCAGCCGTCGACGGATTCGCGGAGCAAGGCGCTGAGTTCGGTGCCATTGGCGGTCGGCCGGCCGGGAATGGCCAGGTCGGGATTACCGGTGATCGCGGCACGCAGGCTGTCGCGATGCTTGGCAAGCTCGGCGACGTCGGCATGGGCGGCCTTCACGTTGTCGTCGTTGAGGGAGACCGGAGCTTCACCCGGACCGAAGGAGTGGCCACCCAGGAGGGCCGCCTCGGTGCTGGTGCTGCGACGCAGCGATTCGGCCGTCTCGACGCCGCCGCTGTAAGCGAGGTAGGCCATGACGAGGCCGGCGACAAAAGCCCCGCCGAGGACGATGAGTCCGAGGTTGAAACCAAGATTCTTCTTGAAAGCGTTCATGGTCTTAGAGGGCCTTTTCCTTTTGGATGACGAGGGTGAGGGTGGCCTTCGGGGTCCGGATGGTGTTCTGGTCCGTCACGCTGATCTCGTTCTCCGGGATATTGGTCACGTAAGGCGACTTGCGCACGGCCTCCACCAACCGGGAGATGTGCACCTTCTCGGGAGCGGAGCGATAACGCTTCTCGTCGAGCGGCACATCGATGAACAGGAAGCGGACCGAGAGGACGACCTTGGTGACGACGACGGGCGGAGCCGGCGGCTGTCCGTCCGTGGCCGGAGCCGACGGGAGCGTCTCGTACTTGACGTGCAGGTCCTCGATCCAGGTGTTCTTGCAGGTGCCGACGCGGGCCTGCAGGTCACCCAGGAAGGCCGGCCAGTTGGAACGATTGAGGATGACGTGCTCGAGTTCCTTGCACTTGGCGGCGAGTTCCGCGGCCTGCTTCCGGGATTCTTCGATGGAGGAGCGGCGGGCGGCGAGCTCGGCCTGGCGCTTCTGGACTTCGTCGATCTGCTGCTTGTTCCAACCTTCGGAGGAAGCGAGGGCCAGCCAGACGCAGAAAGGAGCGGCGGCGGCGAGCACGGCGGCGGCGAGGAGGCGCGGCTTGCGGGCGTCGAAGGCCTGCTGGGCGGCGATGTCGCGCGGGATGAGGTTGACGCCGCTGGGCTGAGGCAGGACGAGGCGGGCGGCTTCGCCGATGACCTCGGTGATCTGATGCTTCGCGCGCTGGAGCAGGTCGGCGGTGATGCCTTCGCCCGGCGTGATGACGGAGGAAGGATCGAAAGGCTCGACGCCGAGACGGAGGGTCTCGCAGAGCTGTTCGGCGAGGCCGGGGACCTGCGAACCGCGGCCGGTGATGAGGATGCGGGCCGGCTGACGGCCGTTGGCGCCGCGGCGGACGTTGATGAGGCGGCGGTTGATGTCCTGCGCCAGGCGGCGGATGAAGGTCTGCGCGTTGGCCTGCAGGACGGCGACCTGCGGGTCGGACTCGGCCAGCTGGAGGACGCCGGAGAAGTAACCCACCTTGATGGCCTCGGAGGTGGCGAAAGGCTGGCCGGTGTTATCCGAGATACCCTGCGTGAGCAGGTTGCCGCCCATGTTCGTGGCGGTCTGGATGTTGACGCCGCTCGGACCGACGAAGCTGAGCGTGGTGGAGCGGGCGCCGACGTTGACGATGAGGACTTCTTCGGCGGCCGAACCGCCGCCGAGGCGGAAGGCCTGGCTGTCGAGGAGAGGCGCGGCCTGGATCGACATGGGCCGGAGGCCGGTCGACGTCACCAAGTTGGCGATACGCGTGGCGACTTCGGTGCGCAGGGCGAAGAGCAGGACTTCGGCTTCGACGCCGTCGGAAGCCATGAGCTGGCTGTCCCAGATGACTTCGTTGAGCGGATAAGGGATGGCGTTCTGGGCCTCGAAGGCGACGATCTGGGCCTGCTTGGCCTTCTCGACCTGCGCGACCTTGAGCGGCTTCTGGAGCAGCAGGAAAGCCGGCGCGATGACGGTGACGCGACCCTTGAGACCGTGCTGGTTGACCAGGTTGGCGAGCGCGGCGATGGCCGCGTTCAACCACTCTTCGTCGCCGGTCAGGCCGGGGGCGATCTCTTCGACGTAGAACTGCTCGAGGACGAGCGTGCCGGCGGCGGCGGAGAACTGCGAGACCGAGACGTTAGACGCGGCGAGATTGACGATGGTGGCCTTCTTCTGGCTCATACGGGAAAGAGTGGGGAGGGATTAGCGCGACCCGGCGTCTTCCCGGATGAACTCCGGCTGCGGCGAACCTTGGGGCAGGCTGTCGTAGAAAGCGGCGGGAACGAGGTAATGGGGGCGGAGCATGCCGGCGTTGGCATTGACGGCACGGTCCGCTTCGGAACGGGCACCGTCAAAGATCTTCTTGTCGAGGAACTGCTTATGCAGGGCGTTGGCCATGTCGGCGACGGGGCGGCCGGCTTCATTGAACAGGGGCTGCTCGCTGCCACCGACCTCGATCTGGACGTAATAGTAGTCAGGCTGCATCTTGAGGCGGTCGCGCTTCACGATGTCGCCCGGGAGGTAGAAGTAGACGGAGCGGTCGGTGTTCACTTCCATGGTGAGCACGGTCGCGGTCGAACGATAGTAAGCGAACTCGGCGGCGGTAGTAGTGCCGATCGGCTTGAAGATGAGGGTCAGGGTCACCTTGACCTTATCGACCCAGCCCTTGTTGACCGGCTTCTTCGGGGTAGCTTCGGCCTCCGGAGTGGCCTTGGCATCCGGATTGAAATTCGCGTGGAGTTCGACCTGCGTCCGGATCCAAGGATTCTGCTGACCGCCGAGTTTGACCGGATCGAAGTGGACGGAGCGCACGTTGACGGCGCTTTTCCCCGCGTTGGCATCAGCCTTTCCCGCCTGGGCGAGGAGAGCGGAAACGGACAAGCAGAACGCCATTAGGCTGGCAAAAACAGCACGTACTTGGGGCATGGGGAGGGGAAATGTGTCTTTCGCCGAAGCGGGTGGCAAATGCAAAAACAGACGCCTCGGGAACAATTGTTTAATGCAAATATCTTGCGTCTAAGCCCTGAACCTGAAGCATCATTTTTTGCGTGCGCCGCCTCCTCCGCTTCATCCTTTGCTCCGTACTGCTATCGTCGGCTGCGTTCGCCGCCGCCGCCGAGCCGGCCAAGCCTTTGGTGGTCTCCAGCTTCACGATCATCGCTGACTGGGTGCAAGTGATTGGAGGTAAACAGTTTGAACAAGTCAACTTAGTCCCTTCCCATAGCGAAACCCACGGTTACCAACTGAACGCGCGGAATGCCCGTGACCTCCGCCGGGCCAGCCTGATCGTCGGGATGAGCCCCACGCTCGAGCCTTGGCTGGAAGCCTGGGCCAAAGCCAACGACCGCACCCCCCGCTTGCTCTGGCTGTTCGATGACCGCAAGGGCGACCACCCTGGCCATGCCCATGGTTCCGACCCCCACGCCTGGACGGACCCGGCCGAGGTGAAGAAAATGACCCGCACCCTCGCCACCCGGCTAGGAACCATCGGTTCAGCCGGGTTAATAGAAACATCTTATAATCAGTATGTTAAGGAGGTCGAGCGCGTCGACGAAGAGCTCCGCCGGCTGTTCGCGACCTTACCGGCGAATCGGCGCAATCTCGTGACCCAGCATGCCAACCTGGGCCACTTCGCGGAAAGCTATGGCCTGCGGATCGCCCGGACGATCCTCGCGAGCAGTTCCGCCGAATCCGCCGACCCCTCGGCCCGCCACTTCTCCGAACTCCTGGCCCTGATCCGCCACGAGGGCATCCGGGTCATCGTCACCGACGCCGGCCAGAGCGACATCTTCGCCCGCCGCCTGGCCGAAGACGCCGGACTCCCTCCGCCGCTGAGCCTTTCCTTCGAATACCTTGAACCAGCCGGCCGCCCGGGCGACAGTTGGACCGGCATGATGCTCCTTAATGGCCGTCGCCTCCACGAGGCCCTGTCCACCCGATGACCCCCTTCTGGCAAAGGCTCGCCCGGCAGGTCGGCGACGCGGCCTTCGCGTTCCTGCCCACGCTCCCCTACTCCCGTCCGGAGAAGAAGGACTGTTCCGGTGAAGCCGTCGTCGCCCGCGGCCTGTCCGCCGGCGCCCGGGCCGATGGTCCGCCGGCCTTCCGCGCGGCGGACTTCTCCATCCCTTGCGGTTGCCGCACGGCGCTGATCGGCCCCAACGGCTCCGGCAAATCCACCCTCCTCCGCGTCCTGGCCGGACTCGTCCCGCCGCAAGCCGGCGAAGTCCTCGTCGCCGGCGCGCCGCCCGCGCTGGGTCGCAGCCGGATCGCCTATCTCTCGCAACGTCCGCAACTGACGGAAGGCTTCCCCCTGCGACTCCGCCGCCTGGTCCAGATGGGCACGTACGCCCACCACGGCTGGTTCGAGGAATGTCGCCACGGGGAAGACGCCGTCGACCGGGCCCTCGCGCAGCTGGGGCTGACGGAACTGGCCGACCGCCCGGTGCACGCGCTTTCCGGCGGCCAGCTGCAGCGCGCGCTCATCGCCCGCGCCTTCGTGCAAGGCGCCGAAGTGCTGCTGCTCGACGAACCGTACGCCGCGCTCGACGCCGCAAGCCGCGAGATCATCGAACGCTTCCTCTTCGACCAAGGCCACGCCTTCACGGTCCTGATGGCCACGCACGATCCGGCCGACCTCGCGCGCTTCGACCGCATCCTCGAACTGCGCGACGGCGCCGTGCGCACGAAGCACGCCTGCTCGGGCCACGACCACCGCCATGCTTGATCTCCTGCTCGAGCCGCTGTCGGAACCCTTCTTCGTGCGGGCGCTCCTCGCCGTCGCCCTCGGCGGCGTGACGTGCGCCTGCCTCGGCGCCTACGTGGTGCTGCGCCGCATGGCGTTCGTGAGCACGGCCCTCACCCACTCCATCCTGCCCGGCGTGGTCGGGGCCCTGCTGCTCGGCTTCTCGCCCTACCTCGGCGCGCTCGCGGCCGCCCTGCTCACGGCCGGCGGCGCGGCCTGGCTCGCGGCGCGCAAAGGCGCCAGCGAGGACAGCGCCATCGGCGTGATGCTTTCGGTGATGTTCGCGGCGGGCGTCGCGCTCATGCAGCAGGCGAACTCGTGGCGCGACTTCGCCGGGCTGCTCTTCGGCAGCGTGGTGGCGGTCGGCGCGGACGACCTCCTGGTGATCGCCGCAACCACGGTCGGCGTGCTCTTCGGCCTGCGCGTCCTGCACAAGGAACTCGAGCTGGCCTCCTTCGACGAAGAATACGCCTCGCTGCTCGGCGCGCGTCCCGGCCTCATGCGCGTCGTGCTGCTCGCGCTCGTCGCGCTCGGGGCGGTGTCCTGCGTGAGCCTCGTCGGCGCGCTCCTGACCACGGCGCTCTTCGTGATCCCGGCGGCGACGGGCGTGCTGCTCGGCCGCACCGTCCCGCAGGTCATGGCCTGGGGCGTCGGCTGCGCGCTCGCGGGCGGCGTCGCCGGCCTGTATCTTTCGTATTACCTGCCGGCGGTGCCGTCGGGCGCCGGCATCGTGCTGTGCTGCGCGCTGCCGTACCTGCTCGCGCGGCTCTTCGCGCCGCGGCGCTGATCAGAAGCGCGGCGGGCGGAGGCAGAGGGGCGGACCGAGCACCTCGCGGGCGACGATCGCCTGGCGCAGCGCGGCCGCGCCGCGGAACTGCGAACGGGAAAGCGCGCGGGCCGGACGGGTGACCACGAGGTCCGACGCGTCGAGATGCGGCGTGGCCGCCGGACGCGCCGACCCTTCGGCCCGCTCCTCGGCCGCTTTCGCGACGGGCTTGGCGGCGGGGCGCGGCTTGCGCACGCGACGCGGGAGGGGCGGCGGCGCGGCCATGGCCGTCGGCGCCGGCTGCTCGGCCTTCGCCTTCAGCTGCTGATAGGCCCACACGGCGAAACCGCCGGCGGCCAGCAGGAGCTTGAAGATCGACGCGGCTTCCATGCTCAGGCCTTGGCGCCGGGCGCGGGGCCGTCGCCGGCGATGCCCTTGCGCATCTCGGTGTCGGAACGGAGGTTCTCGAGGCGCTGGAAATCAAGGTAGCCCATGCGGCCCGAACGCAGGGCCTCGGCGAGGGCCTGCGGGATCTGGGCTTCGGCCTCGACGACGCGGGCGCGCATCTCTTCGACGCGCGCGCGCATCTCCTGCTCGAGGGCGACGGCGGCGGCGCGCCGGATCTCGGCCTGGGCCTGCGCCATGTTCTTGTTCGCGTTGGCCTGCGCTTCCTGGAGGGTGGCGCCGATGTTCTCACCGACGTCCACGTCGGCGATGTCGATCGACATGATCTCGTAGGCGGTGTTGGCGTCGAGGCCGCGCTCGAGCACGGTCTTGGAGATGCGGTCGGGGTTCTCGAGGACGAACTTGTAGCTCTCGGAAGAACCGATGGTCGTCACGATGCCTTCGCCGACGCGGGCGATGATGGTCTCTTCCTGCGCGCCGCCGACGAAGCGGTCGAGGTTGGTGCGCACGGTCACGCGAGCCTTCACCTTCACCTGGATGCCGTCCTTGGCCACGGCGTCGATGGTGGTGCGGCCGCTGGAAGGATTCGGGCAGTCGATGACCTTGGGGCTCACGGAAGTGAGGACGGCTTCGAGCACGGACTTGTTCGTGCCGCGGGTGGCGATGTCGATCGCGCAGGCGCGGTTCCAGTCGAGGTGCAGGCCGGCCTTCTGCGCGGCGATGAGCGCCTGTACGGTCTGCACGATGTTGCCGCCGGCGAGGTAGTGGGCGTCGATCTTCTCGACGTCGACCGAGAGGCCGGCCTTGGTGGCGGCGATCTTGGCGTCGACGATCACGCCGTAAGGCACGCCGCGCAGGCGCATGCCCACGAGGTCGAAGAGGCCGACCTCGGCGCCGGCGAGGCGGGCGCGGACCCAGACGGCCAGGAAGGTGAGCAGGAAGAGGACGAGCAGGAGCAAGGCTCCGGCGGCGACCCAGATGACGACATTAGGGATATCCATGGTGGTAAGCGGGGAAAGGTTCAGCGCGCGCGGCGGACGGTGACGCGGCCGGCGCCGGCTTCGACGACGACGACGGGGGCGCCGCGTTCGACGAAGCCGTCGAGCGAGAAGGCTTCGAGCAGCGCACCGTCGACCTCGGCGGTGCCGGAGGGAGCCAGCACGGTCAAGGCTTTGCCGGTCTTGCCGACATACACGGCGAAGCCCGCGGCGGCGGGGACGGCGGCGCCGTCGTTGCTGCTGACGTTGATCATCGCGCGGCCGATGCCGGTCTGCGGCAGGAGCCGGCGGAAGGCGAAGAACTCCAGGGCGAGGACGATGAGGAAGGTGACGCAGAAGAGCGCGCAGGTGAGCGCGCCCGCCGCGGCGGAGAGATAGATGCCGGCGAAGGAGACGGCGGCGCCGACGAACCCGAGGAACACGGTCGGCAGAAAGAATTCGGCGGCGATCAGGAGCAGGCCGGCCACGAGCAGGCTGACCGGCAACACAAGGGAGACTTCGTCCATGCCGGCACGATGCCGCGGCCGGGCGGCCTTTCCAATCTTTTCCGAAACCCCTGACTACAAAGCCGGGGCGTGGTTATAAGCCCCCTGTCTCGCTTGCGGAACCGCACCCGTCCGCCCTAGCCTGCCCCATGCCTAAGAAACCCGCCGCCCCCCGCCGAAGCCGGATCAAGGAAGCCCACCACGTCCTGGAAGACGCCTTGCGGAAGGCCGGCGAAGACCGACCGGGCGATCAGGCCCAGGTCCACGGACAGGTCGCGAAGTCCCTCGGGGTCTCGCCGTCCATGCTGTACAAATGGCGCGAGCCGGCGGACCAAGGCAGCGGCCAGCCCAACCCGCTCCACCGCACGGCGCAGCTGATCGTGCTCACCGGCGACACGCGCATCCTCGACTGGCTGGCGGAGAAAGCCGGCGGGCAGTTCACGCCGGTCGAGACCGAACCCGCCGCCGGCGCCCTCGACCAGGCGGCCAACACGCTCGTCCGCGAATTCGGCCTGCTCATCGCCGACGTGGCCGACGCCATCGCCGACCGACGCGTCACGCCGGACGAGACGCAGGCCCTGCGCACCAAATGGAACGGACTGCGCAAGCGCGCCGAGACGTTCGTCCGCCGCTGCGAGAAAGGCGACTACGGCGCCGACAAGTGAGCGTTTTCGCTTTCCCCGCCCCCGCGAAAAGGTAACCAGAAGCCATGGCCGAATTCACCATCCGCCCCTACGGCGACCCGGTCCTCCGGGCGGTGGGCGAGCCCGTGCGCGAATTCGGCGCGCCCCTCCGCACCCTCGGCGACGCGATGCTGCGCGCGATGAAGACCGCCAAGGGCATCGGCCTGGCCGCCCCGCAGGTGGGCCTTTCCTTGCAGCTCTTCGTGATGGACGTGCATGACGAGGATTTCGCGCCCGTGCTCGACGGCAAGGAGCGCAGACCCGAGGACATCATGCCGATGCTGCTGGCCAACGCGACGGTGTCCGTCCCCGCGGGCGAGCCGGACACCTACACCGAAGGCTGCCTTTCGTTCCCGGGCGTCACGGGCGACGTCGAGCGCGTGGAACGCGCGATCGTGCGCTACCGCGACGCCGACGGCGCGCCCCACGTCCTCGAGTGCGCCGGCCTGCTCGCGCGCTGCGTGCAGCACGAACATGACCACTGCCAGGGCGTGCTCTTCATCGACCGGATGACGCGCGCCCACCAGCTGCTGACCGCCGCGAAAGTGAAGAAGCTCAAGCGTGCGACGACCGCCGAGATGAAGGCGGCGCGCAAGCAGGCCTGATCACTTCACGCCGGGAGCACCGACGCGGAGCGTGAGCGGACCGACGGCCACCGCGGCGCCGCCGGCGGGAATGCCTTGGACGGTGAAAGCGGTGACGGCGACCGTGGGGCTGGCGGGGCTGGTCGCCGGCGCTTCGACCGCGGTCGCGCGCCACTTGGCGCCGACGACGCCGCCGGCCGGACCACCGCCGGCGACGATCGCGACGTAGGGGTCGCCCGCGACGGACAGCTTGCTCTGCGTCAGGCAAAGATGGGTCAGCAGGGCCGAGCCCACGGGATGGCTGTCGCGCTCGAAACCGAAAGTCCATTCGCCGCTCTGCGTGAGGCGCGGGATGAAACTGCGCTCATCGCGCAAGGCGACGGTGCCGACGACCGGCGTGGCGCCGGTGTGGGTCAGGACGAGCTCGGAAGCGATGATGCGGAAGGAATGGGCGTCAGCGAGACGCAGGAAAAGCAGGGTCTGCGCGCCATCGGCGCCGACGACGTACTGCTCGGCCCAGAGCACGGCGAGCTGCTTGGGCGCGGTCGCGGGCTTGAGTCCCTTGGACAAGGCGGGCGCGGCCGGCGCGACGGCGGGCACGTAAGCATAGCCTTCGGCCGGGACGGCGGCCAAGGCGACGCCGGTGCGACGCGACCAGGCGGCGCGGAGGTCGGAGGTGAGTTCGGCGGGACGTTCGAGGCCGGCGGCACTGACGCGCAGGGAGCCGATGAGATGGGCGGAGGGGTAACCGAGGTCGACGGCCTGCTTGTGCAGACGGCCGACGGCGGCGTCGAGGGCGGCGGGCGGCGCGGCGGCGGTGATCTCGAAAGTGAAATCGACCGGCTTCATCTTCTCGGCCACGCGCTGGGCCGCGGCCAGACGGAGGCGAGCCAGGGAAGGCGCAGCCTGCTGGACCTGCACGTTACCTTCATCGATGATCTTCTGGGCCCGGATCTTGATCTGCTCCGGCGTCTCGGTGAGTCCGCCGGTCTTCGCACCCTTGGTCGCAGCGGCCGCCGCGATGCTGGTGTCCATGATGCTCTGACCCTGTTTGATGCGCGTCTGACCTAAGGTGGTGATGCGCATGGCGTTATGCCATTCGGCGAGCTCCGCCGGCTTCAGCTGACGCACGACTTCGACGTCGGTGACGGCGGGCGGGGCGACCGGCTCGCCTGCGGCGAGCATCAGGAAGGAGGCGAAGAGCGCGAACATGGGGTTTAGGATTCGTCGAATTTACGGGCGAAGAGGGCTTCCATCTCAGTCAGGAGGGCGGCGGAGTCCTTGCCCTTGGCGGAGAAGCGCAGCTTCGAGCCCAGGCCGGCGGCCAGCATCATGAGGCCCATGATGCTCTTGCCGTTCACCGATTCATCGTCCTTGGAGACGGTGATCTCGACGTCCGGGTAGCGGTTAGCCAGCCGGACGATCTGGGCGGCCGGACGGGTGTGGATCCCCATGCGGTTCTGGACGGTGAATTCGCGGGCCGAAGCCTCGTGGGTTTCTTCCATAGATAAAGAGGGCCTGAGAGAGGACTCACAGGATAGGCCAAGGGGGAGGCCCCCCGCAAGTCGGGTCAAGGCAAATTGACCCGATGGGAGGGGACGCTTGACCTTCCTCGCCAGACCCCTCCAATCCAACCAAACGAACTACCGTGGCCAAGCCCGCTGTCCTTACCCACCCCGAATCCCTGAAGCGCCCCGCCGGGCCTTCCGAATACGCCAAGGATCCGGTCAACGCCTCGATGTCCAAGGCCGAGAAAATCGCCCTTTACACGAAAATGGCCCGTATCCGCCATTTCGAGCAGCGCTGCATCCGTATCTACCAGCAGGGCAAGATCGGGGGATTCCTCCACCTTTACGTCGGCCAGGAGGCCGTCGCCGCCGGGACGATCTCCCTGCTGGGCAAACACGACCATATCATCACGGGCTACCGCGACCACGGCCACGGCCTGATGGTCGGCATGGGCATGAACGAGTGCATGGCCGAACTGACCGGCCGCGTCACCGGCTGCTCCCAGGGCAAAGGCGGTTCGATGCACTATTTCGCCCCCGATAAGAACTACTGGGGTGGCCACGGCATCGTCGGCGGCCAAGCCCCGCTCGGCACCGGCCTCGCCTACGCCGTCAAATACATGGGCCTGAAGGGCAGCTGCCTCGCCTACATGGGCGACGGCGCCGTCAACCAGGGCGCGGTCCATGAAGCCTACAACTTGGCGGCCCTCTGGGACCTGCCGATGATCTTCGTCATCGAGAACAACGGCTACTCCATGGGCACCTCCCAGGAGCGCTCGACCGCCCACCCGGGCTGCCTCGCCAAGCGCGCCGAAGGCTACGGCATGGCCTGGGACGTCATCAACGGCCACGACGTCTACGAAGTCCGCGCCAAGACCGCGATCGCCCTCAAGCGCGCCCACGAAGAATCCAAGCCGACCGTCCTCGAGATCTTCACCTACCGTTACTTCGGCCACTCCATGGCCGACCCGGACAAGACCTACCGCGACAAGGAGGAGATCAAGGAATACCGCGAGAAGAAGGACCCGGTCCTCGCCTTCGAACAGGAACTCCTGCGCGAGAAGGTCCTCACCGCCGAGCTTTCCCAGCAGATCAACGACGCCGCGATGGCCGAGGCCGACAAGGCCGCCGTCTTCGCCGACGAGTCGCCGGACCCCACCGTCGCCGACATCACCAAGCACATCTACTGGGAAGAGGACAACCGCGGTCCGGACACGACCAGCCGCGGCACCATCATCTTCGAATAATCCTTCTTCGCACACACTGTCATGGCCGTCATTTCCTACCGCGAAGCGCTCCGCGCCGCGATGCGCGAAGAACTCAAGCGCGACGACAAGGTCGTCATCATGGGTGAAGAAGTCGCCCAGTTCAACGGCGCCTACAAGGTGACCGAAGGCCTCCTCAAGGAGTTCGGACCGAAGCGCGTCGTCGATACCCCGATCTCCGAAGCGGGCTTCATCGGCCTCGGCATCGGCGCCTCCATGCTCGGCATCCGCCCGGTGATGGAACTGATGTTCTGGTCCTTCTCGTACGTCGCGTTCGACCAGATCGTGAACAACGCCGGCAACATCCGCTACATGTCCGGCGGCCTCATCAACTGCCCGATCGTCATCCGCGGTCCGGCCAACGGCGGCACCAACGTCGGCGCCACCCACTCCCACACGCCGGAGGCCATCCTCGCCTCCCACCCGGGCATCAAGGTCGTCTGCCCGGCCACTCCGTACGACGCCAAGGGCCTGCTCAAGGCGGCCATCCGCGACAACGACCCGGTCTACGTGATGGAGAACACCATCCTTTATAACGATAAGGGCGAAGTGCCGGACGAAGACTACATCGTGCCGCTCGGCGTCGCCGACGTGAAGCGCGTGGGCACCGACCTCACGATCGTGGCCCACGGCCGCGCCGTCATCACGAGCCTCAAGGCCGCCGAGATCCTCGAGCAGGAACACGGCGTCAGCGTCGAGGTCGTCGACCTCCGCTCGATCCGCCCGCTCGACGAGGAGACCATCCTCGCCTCCGTCCGCAAGACGCACCGCGCCCTGCTGGTCGAAGAGAACAAGCCCTTCTGCGGCGTCGACGCCCAGGTGGCCTACCTCATCCAGTCGCGGGCGTTCGACGAGCTCGACGCCCCGATCCACCGCGTGTCCTCGATCGACGCCCCGCAGATCTACTGCAAGCGCATGGAAGACCAGCAGCTCCCCGACGTGAACCGCGTCGTCCGCGAAGCCCTCAAGGTCCTCGCCTAATCCGCACTCTCAAATCCGATGGCTGAAATTATCGATATGCCGAAGCTCTCCGACACGATGTCGGTGGGGACTTTGGTGAAATGGAACATCAAGGAAGGCCAGACCGTGGCCTTCGGCGACATCCTGGGCGAAGTCGAGACCGACAAGGCCACGATGGAACTCTCCTGCACGGTGCCGGGCACGATCCTCAAGATCTACGCTCCCGCCGGCTCGCAGCTGCCCGTGGGCGCGCCGATCTGCGCCATCGGCAAGAAAGGCGAAGCCGCCCCTGAGCCTTCCGCCGCTCCGGCCCCCAAGGCTCCCGCGACCGCCGTCCCGGCGATCCCCGAGAAGACCGACGTGAGCTGCATCCCCGCCGCGCCCTCTTCTTCCGGCTCCGTCGCCCCGCAGTCCGACGCCTCCCGCGCCAAGGCCTCGCCTTACGCGAAGCGCATGGCTGAAAAGGCCGCGCTCAACGTCGCCGCCCTCGCCGGTTCCGGCCCCGGTGGCCGCGTCGTCGGTCGCGATGTCGCCGCCGCCGCTTCGGCTCCGGCCGCCGCCGCTCCTTCCGGTCCGCTCAACGTCGCGGTCGCTCCGCCCGCCGACGGCAAGGGCATCCAGCCTGACGCCGACGTCCCCGTGGGCGGCATGCGCCAGACGATCGCCCGCCGGCTCCTGGAGTCCAAGATCACCGTCCCGCACTTCTACCTCGAAGTCGAAGTCGACGCCGCTCCGCTCATGGCGATGCGCGAATCGCTCAACAAGCGCCTCGCCGAAGCCGGCGCCGACGCGATCAAGCTCTCGGTCAACGACTTCATCCTGAAGGCCTCCGCCGAAGCCCTCCGCCGCGTCCCCGCGGTCAACGCCTCCTGGGCCGGCACGAGCATCCGCACCCACGGCGCGGTGCACCTCTCCTTCGGCGTCGCCCTCGAAGACGGCCTGGTCACCCCGGTCATCCGTGACGCGCACGCCAAGACCCTGAAGGACATCGCCGTAGAAGCGAAAGCCCTCATCGGGAAGGCCCGCTCGAAGAAGCTCACCCCGAACGAGATGTCGGGCTCGACCTTCACGGTCACCAACCTCGGCATGTACGGCGTCACCGGCTTCTTCGGCATCATCAACGTGCCCAACGCCGCGATCCTCTCCGTCGGCGCGACCATCAAGAAGCCCGTCGTCGACGCCCAGGACCGCCTGGTCATCGGCCACCGCATGGTGATCGGCCTCTCCGGCGACCACCGCGTGGTCGACGGCGCCAACGGCGCGCAGTTCCTCCAGGCGCTCAAGCAGCTCCTCGAAGAACCGGCGCTGATGCTGATCTGAGCGGAACGACCGCTCTGCCGAAACCCGGGCCCGCGAGGCGCCCGGGTTTTTTGTGCCCGCCTCAGAACGTGCGCACCGCCGACAGGCCGCCGTCCACGTGCAGTACCTGGCCGGTCATGAAGCGGGCGTGCCCGGAGAGGAGATGCGCGACGAGCGCGGCCATGTCCTCGGAGCGGCCGACCTGCTGCAGCGGGTGACGCTTCCCGGCGGCTTCCTTCTTGAGGTCGGAGTTCAGCAACGCGCCGGCGAGCGGCGTGTCGGTCAGCGAAGGCGCGATGACGTTCACGCGGATGGTCGGCGCCCATTCGGCGGCGAGGCTCCGGGCCAGCGCTTCGACGGCGCCCTTGGCGGCGGCGATGCTCGCGTGCATGGGCATGCCCTGCGCGACGGCGACGGTGGAGAAGAGCACGACGGACGCATTGCCCGAGGCCTTGAGCGCGGGAAGCGCCGACTGGAGCGCGGCGATGGCGCCGAAGAGGTTCACCTGCAGGTCGCGCTGGAAATCTTCCGGCGTGAGGCGATGGAACGGCTTGAGCGAGATGGAACCGGGGAAATACACGAGGCCGTCCAGGCGCTCGGGCCAGGCGAGCGGGCCGGGCGTGGCGGCGTCGAACGGTTGCGCCACGATCCCGAGGTCGGCGAGCTTCTCGGGCGAACGGCAGGCGGCATGGACCGTGTGTCCGTCGGACTGGAGCTGCGCGACGGTCGCGCGGCCGATGCCGGAGGTGCCGCCGATGATCGCGATGTGCTTGGACATGACCGTAAGGTTGCGGGCCGACCCCGCAGGTCAAACGACCCGCGTCTTTTCCGGGCACGAAAAAGGCCGGAGGCGAACCTCCGGCCTGATGCGGGCGACCGGCGGGCCGCTTACTTCTTCTTGGGCGCCTTGCGCGGGACCTTCTTATCCTGGTTCGCCTTGAGTTCTTCTTCGGTGAACTTGGAGACGACGCCGGCGGCAGGGACTTCCGCCTTCGCGGTCCAGACGATCGCGTTGAGGACGAGCGTGCGCTGGCTGTCGTTGGCCCAGCCGGCGTGGTAATGGCCGCCGGTGAAGCCGAAGCCACGACCGCCGTCCTTGCGCTCGACCGCCCAGGCGACGACCGCGGGCTTCTTCTCTTCGAGGACGAGCTTCTTGACGTCGGGGTTGCCGGAGTGCGGTCCGTCGCCGCGGCTCATGGTCTCGGCGGGAGCGAGCGCGGACAGGACCGGAGTGACGCCTTCCATGCCGTCACGGAAGCGCATGTTGAAGTACCACTCGTCGTTGGAGCCGAACGGCTTCACGCCACGGCTGGCCGGGTGATCAGGGATGACCTTGAAATCGGCGACCCAGTGGGGGTTCACGGACCAATGCTGCTCGAAGTAACCGCCGAGCCAGTCCTTGAACTCGAGGGCGCCCTTGCCCGTCGACGAACGACCGGCCGGAGGCGGGCTCACGGGCTTACCGTCGGCGCTCAGCCAGCCGGCGCGCTCGTAGGCGGGCTCGACGGCGTAATGGAGACAGACGAAGCCGGTGCCGCTCGCCATCTTCTTGGCGAGCTGGTCGAGGTGCGGGAGCGCCGGGTGGCCGTTGCCGCCGTCGGAATAGATCACGATCGTGTCGGCCTTGGCGACGCGCTCGTCGGACGGCCATTCGCCGTTGAGGGCGACGTCCACGTTGACGAGGTCGGCGGCCCCCTGCTTCAGGCCGGAAGCCAGGAGCTGGATGCCGGCGTTGTGCTCGTGTTCGCCGGACGGATGACTCGGCTTACCGGCGATGAGGAGGACGTTCTTCTTGTCCGCGGCCGAGACGAACGCGGCCGAGAGCAGGAGGAGGCTGAGGAAGGATTTTTTCATGATGAGTTATTTGATTTCCTTGAGGACGAGGTCCTTGAACTGGACGACCATGGGCGGTCCGGCGTGGAGCTGGAGGGCGAGCAGGCCCTTTCTGGCGCCGACCGCGGTCTCGTCGGTGACGTCGACGGTCTGGACGCCGTTGATGAAGTGCCGCAGGTGGCCGCCCTTGGCGACGACGCGGTATTCGTTCCACGCCTCGGCGTTGATCTTGGCCTGGATCTCCTCGGTCTTGCCGAGGGAGCCGGTGACTTCGATGTTGGGCTTCTTGGGGTCCTTGGGGTTGGCGCCTTCCTTGATGACGACCTTCTGGCTGCGCTCGGCGAGGATGCCTCGCCCCTTCTCTTCGTAGAGGATGCCGGAGAATTTCTTGCCGGCCTCGAAGTCGCCCTGGTAGCCGGAGATCACGAAGCCCTTCGCGTCGACGAGCTTGCTGCGGTACTGGACGCCGGAGTTGCCGCCGACGATCTTGTACTGGAAGGTAAGCTCGAAGTCGGCGACTTCGCCTTCCCAGACGAGGAAGGTGTTGCCCTTGGTGGGCTTCTCCTTGGTCGTGCGGCCGGTGATGGCGCCGTCTTCGACGGACCAGAAATCCAGGCCCTTCCAGCCCGTGAGATCCTTGCCGTTGAAGAGGTTCTTGTCCTCGGCGGAGACCGACGCGCAGAGCGCGGCGAGGGCGAGGAAGGGGGCGAGCAGCTTCATGGTCAGGTCAGCCGGAGGTTACTTCTTGCGACCGAAGAAGCGGTGCAGGTTCTTGAGGCCCTTCACGGCGATGTCGTCGCGGCGGGGCTCCATGGCGCGCCAGATGGCGGCGGCGCGGGCGATCACCTTGACGTCGGTGGTGAAGGATTCGATGACGACCTCCTGCTGGTAGCCGATCTTCTTCAGGGCGGCGACGATGGGCTTCCAGTCGAGCGAGTCGTTGCCCGGGGTGCCGCGGTCGGTGCCGCAGGCGTGGAAGTGGCCGAGGTGCTTGCCGGCCTTGAGGATGGCCGCGGCCTGGTTCTTCTCCTCGATGTTCATGTGGAACGTGTCGAGGTGGAGCTTCACGTTCGGAAGGTTGATGGCCTTGACGAGGCGCAGGCCCTGGTCGCAGGTGTTGAGGAAGTCGGTCTCGAAGCGGTTCAGCGGCTCGATGTCGAGTTCGACGCCCTTCTTCTGGGCGTGCTTGCCGAGGAGCTTGAGGTTCTTGACGACGAGCTTGAAGTGCTTGGCCTTGGTCTTGTCGTCATGGGCGCCGATGAGGCCGACGACGGAGTAGAGCGGGCCGATGAGGCGCGGGCAGCCCATCTCGGCGGCCTGGTCGATCAGGGCCATGATGTACTTGCGGCCGTTGGCCTGGTCCTTGGCGGAACCGCGGAGGTCGCGGCCCGGGCCCATGGCGGCGCAGATGGAGCCGATGGCGATGCCGGCCTTGGCGGCGGCGGCCTTGAGGAACTTCGGGTCGACGTGCGAAGGATCCTCGATCGGGATTTCGACGGAATCGAAGCCCCAGTTCTTGAGCTTCTTGAAGAGATACACGCTCTCGTTGGTGAACGGAGAGGCGTAGAGGAACGTATTGAGGCCGAAACGCATGGTGGTGTGGGTGGTGGGGGAGGTGCGGAGTTTCAGAGGGGGTCAGGGGGCGGTCAAGGCTGGGCGACGGGTCGGGGCTCTCAGGGGACGAGTTCGCCGAGGAGGAGCAGTCCGCCGGGGTGGAATTCGAGGGGCGCGAAGCGCTCGGGCTTATCGATCTTGTTCTTGTTCTTCGCCAGGACGGCGGCCTTGTCGATCGGATCGGCCAGGAGTTCCAGCCGGACGCTGTGCACGCCCTCGGGGAGGTCGGTGCCGACGATGAACGTGCTCAGGCGCGGGTAGGTGCCATAGGCGTCGATGCGCTGGACGACGAACGGCTTGCCGCCGTCGAGCGTGACGGCGACCTTCCCGCCGGCCGGGCCGACGACGTCGTAGACGGCGCAGTGGGTGCCCTGGAACCTGAACTCGAGGCTCTGGCCGGGCCGGGTCAGCCTGACCATGGCCGGCAGACGCTTCGCCCCGACCTTGGCGTGGGCATCGGTCGCCGGATCCGCCGACGCGACGCCGGCGGAGAGCTTGGCCGCGGTGATCGGCGCGAGCTTCGCCCGCTCCCAGTTCGCCGGATCGAGGGCGGGGCCGCTCACGTGCGCGGTGGGCGTGGCGTTGGCGATCGCGAGGGCCGGCAGCGAGCGGACGATGGCCTGGGTGTAAAGGACGTGGCCGGTGGACTCATGCGGGTGCGTGCTATCCGGCGCGAAGACGAACCGATCGGCGAGCGCGGCCCGCTCGTCGGCGGTCTTCGGGAGCTTCGCGCGCCAGAGGAGCTTGCCCGCCTTGGCGAGCTTGGCGACCTCCATGCCGAGGGTGATCGAGGGGATGCCGTAATGGTCGGCGACTTTCTCCATCGCGCTCGCGGAACGCTGCAGCTTGCCCTCGAGCATCGGCGGCGAAAGCGCTTCGGTGATCGTATAGACGAAGCAGATGTCGGTGCTGGGGTTGGCCTTCCAGGTCTGGCGGACGATGCCTTCCATCGCGCGGATGATGCGCTGCGGATCGGCGCCGCCGTCGTTCACGGCGAACTCGACGAAGAGGAGGTCCGGCCCTTTCGAGAGGACGTCCTGCTGCACGCGGAACACGCCGAGGTCCGAACCGGTGCCACCGATGGCGGCGTTGATCTCGGTGAAGCTGGCCTGCGGGCAGGCCTGCCTGAAATGGGCGAGGGTCTGCACGCGCCAGCCGTTCTGGGCGGTGATCGAGCCGCCGAGATAACCGATCTTGATCTCCGCGCCGGTCGTCTGGGCCTTGCGGAAGAAATTCGGGAGCCCGCCGCGCGGCGTGACCTCCCGGGCTTCGACGAGCGGGAAATCCTTGCCGGCGGCCTGGCCGAGGACGGCGGCGCACAGCGCCAAGGCGGAGAAGAGCAGTCTCATGGGGTGCGGGATTAGACGATGGGGAAGCCCGCAAGTTCCAGCCTATTGACGATCCGGACCGGAAAATCGAAAGTCCGCCTTCCTTCCGGAGCCGAGGCCCGTAAGTTCGACGCATGGACAACCTCACGCACGCCGCCCTGGGCATCGCCGCCGGGATCGCCGTCCATCGTCGCGGCGGCTCGGTCTCCGCCGCCGCGGTGGCCGCCCTGCTCGCGTCCGAGGCGCCTGACCTCGACGTCTTCATCCGGGCCGCCGACGATCCGCTCGTCGCCTTCCGCTGGCACCGCCACTTCACGCACAGCTTCGTGTTCATGCCGGTGCTGGCGCTGGCCGCCGCCTGGCTCACGACGCTCTTCTTCCGTCGGCGGCACAACGTCGGCTGGCGCGAACTGTTCCTGCCCGGCCTCGCCGGCGCGCTCACGCACCTGCTCTGCGACGGGTGCACGAGCTACGGCACGATGCTCCTGTGGCCGTTCACGGAAGCGCGCTTCGCCTGGGACTGCCTCCCGATCATCGACCTCGCGGTCACCCTGCCCGTGCTGACGTTCGCCGTGCTCGCCTGGCGCCGGCACTCGCCGCGGCTGGCGGCTTACGCGCTGCTGTGGTTCGGCGCCTACGCGACGCTCGGACTGACCCAGCAGGCGCGCGCGGAACGCAGCCTGCGGACCTGGCTGACGACGCAGGCCATCACGCCGGAGCGTCTGGCGGTGAAGCCGACGGTCTCCAACCTCATCGTCTGGCGGGCGGTCTGGCTGCACCAAGGGCGCTGGCACGTCGCGGCGGTGCGTAACGTGCCGTTCACGCGGACACGTCTCGTGGTCGGCGAGACCCGCGCGGCCTGGGCGCCGACGTCCCCCGGCAATCCCCCGCCCTTCTCCGAAGGCTCCCACCTGATCGCCGACTTCTCCCGCTTCACCGGCGGTTGGAACACCTACGACCAGACCGACGGCGCGATCCTCGTCGGGGACATCCGCTTCGCGATGCTCCCGACCAGCAGCCGCCCGCTGTGGTCCGTGCGTTGCGCCCCCGGCGGCACGCTCGCCGACACGACGCTCATCATGGACCGGAGCCTCCGGGACGGCGACTGGGGCCGACTCGGCGCCTTGCTCTCGGGGTCGGAACCCCGTTTCATCGACCTCGAATAACATGCGCCCCCTCCTCCTCCTGCTGCTCGGTGCCTCCGCCTACGCCGCCGCCCCGACGCTCAAGCTCGTGCTCGACGACGGCTTCGACGGTGCGGAACTCGACGCGCAGACCTGGAACATCGAGACCGGCAAGCGTCGCGATTCGCTCAACTCCCCCAAGGCGGTCGACCTGAAAGACGGCGTGCTGAAGATCACGACCTGGACGGACGTCGACGGGACGACCTATTGCGGCTTCGTCACGACGCGCAAGAAGTTCGCCCTCGTCCAAGGCAAGTTCGAGGCGCGCTGCCGCTTCTCCGTCCAGCCCGGCACGCAGATCGCCTTCTGGTCGCAGTCGCCGACCTACGGCCAATCCGGCACGGCCGCCGGCGCCGCGGCCGACGGCGTCGAGATGGACATCCTCGAGACGACCGGCCTGAAGAAAGGCGGCTACCAGTCCGTGCTGCACTGGGGTCCGTACCAGCACGCGACGGAGAAGAAGAGCAGCTCGACGCAGCATCCGGCGTCCGTCGGCGGAAAGTGGCACGACTACGGCGTCGAGTGGGACGATTCGGGCTACCGCTTCAGCTTCGACGGCAAGGTCGTCTGGACCGACGCGAAATGCCCTGGCTCCAAGGCGCCGCAGTTCCTCCTGCTCACGAGCGAATCCAATATCAAAGGCTGGAACGGCGAACGCCCCAAGAAAGGCTATGGCCTGAAGTCAGCCTCGCAGAATACCTTCGAGATCGACTGGGTGAAGGCCTGGGAACGTAGCCGCTGAATCCGCTCCTGACCGCCATGCCCGCCCCCCGCCTCGCCCGACTATCCGGCGCCGCCTTCACCCGCGTCGCCCTGGGTTGCCTCTGGCTCGTCGCCTGGCTGCCTTGGTCCTGGCAAAGGGGCCTCGCCGCCGCTTTCGGCGCCTTCGCTTTCCACGTCGTGCGGATCCGCCGCCACGTGGTGCTCATCAACCTCCGCGTCTGCTTCCCGGAGCTCACGGAGTCCGCCCGCCACACTTTGGCGCGCCGCCACTACCAGTCCCTCGCCCTCGGCATCCTGGAAGTCGCGCGTTGCTGGTGGCGCCAGCCCGCCGCCCTGCCCCCTTGCCGCATCGAAGGGGTCGAAGCGCTGGAGAAAGCCTTGGCCACCGGCCGCGGCGTGTTGCTGGTCTCCGGTCACTTCACGACGCTCGAGATCGCCGGTCGCATGCTCGCCCTGCGCACGCCGATCTGCTGCCTCTACCGCGACCCGAATAATCCCGTGCTGGCCGACCTGCTCCGCAAGCACCGCACGGCCTGGGCGAACCGCGCCATCGAGATGCGTGACATGTCCGGCCTCATGCGCGCCCTCCGCGACGGCGAAGCGGTCTGGTATGCGCCCGACCAAGGCAAGTGGACGCCGCAGTCGGCGGTGCTCCCCTTCTTCGGCCGGCCCGCCATCACGAATCTCTCGACGTCGCGTCTGGCGAAGATGTCCGGCGCCGCCGTGTTCACCTTCTTCCCCCGCCGCGAAAAGGACGGTACCTACGTGCTCACGATCAGCCCCGCGCTGGCCGACTTCCCTTCCGCGGATCCGGAAGCCGACACGTTGCGCCTGACGGCGATGCTGGAAGAAGCGGTCCGCGCGGCGCCCGAGCAGTACCTCTGGGTCCATCGCCGCTTCAAAGGCTTCAACGGCAACCCCGTCAGCCCTTACTGAGCGAGCACGCGGCGGAACTGGCCGACCAAAGCCGCCAGATGCGCCTCTTTGCCATAACGGGCGAGCGCGATCGACCGACCCGAACTCGCCTGCTCGCGGCGCGCGCCCTCATCCGACAGCAAACCGCTCATCGCGGCGGCCATGGCTGCGCAGTCTCCCGGAGGCACGGGGATACCAGCGCCGCCGCTGATGACCTCCGCCAGGCCGCCGACCGCGAAAGCGACCACCGGGACTTCGCAGGCCATGGCTTCGATCGCGGCGAGGCCGAAGGGCTCCTCGCGCGAAGGCACGACCACCACCGATGCGTGAGGCAGCAGGCGCGAGATGTCTTCGCGATGGCCCAACAAGCGGACGCCGTCGAGCGGCAGGCCGGACGGCAGCACGCCGCCACCGATGACGGCAAGCACGGCGTCGGGCCGCTTCCGGCGCAGTTCCGCGAAGGCGCGCACGGCGAGGTCTTGTCCTTTACGATGCGAGATCAGGCCGACGACCGCGACGACCGGGACGGCGGCGGCGACGCCGAGCGCGGCGCGCAAGCGGTCCGGCTCGCCGGCTGACGCCGGACGGAACTCGGCGGCATCGACGAAGTTGGGCAAGGTGACGACTTCGGTCATCCAGTTCCACGGCAGCAACCGATGGCGGCGCGCGACATCGGCTGAGACGGCGAGGAGCAGGTCATGGAAGCCGGTATGCAGCTGCGGATGGTTCGCATGCAGGTGAGCCACGCTCCGGATACCATGACGTTGGCGCAGGAGGGCGGCGAAGTTGCCGGAGCGCGTCAGGTGAGAATGAATGAGGCCGATACCATGCCGCCGACACCAGGCGGCCGCACGATCGCCTTCGTCGAACGGCCAGCGCGTGAAGTCGGTGCGCAGCACCGGGACGTCAGCCGGCAGGTCGCGACCGACCCACGAGTCCTCCTCGCACGCCAAAGCGGCGTCGTGCCCGGCGGCGCGGAGCAGCAACAGGATGCGACGGGCGTAGACGGCCGCGCCGTTCACGCCGCGGTTGGAGGATGCGATCAGAACACGCATGGGTCAGCGTAGTTCGAAACGATAGCTGGCGACGGCCTCCGACGCGACGGGCGCGTGGTTGCGCGTGGCGGGCTCGAAGGTCGACGCCCGGGCGGCCGCCAACGCGGCCTCGTCGAGCAGGCGGCTGCCCGAACTGGCGGTGAGCTCGACCGCGCGCACGGTGCCGTCGGCGGCGAGCGCGATGCGGACGCCGACGACGCCGGCGACACCGGCGCGACGCGCCCGCTCGGGATAGGCCGGCTCCTGCCGGGCGCGGAAAGCGGGCGGGACGACGACCTCCGCGACGGGCGCGGCGACGGCCACGCCGCGAGGCTCGGCCGCCACGGGGGCCACGACGGCGGGCGAAGCGACCACCGGAGCGGTCGCCGGCGGGAGCGCGGCGGCGGGCACAGGGACGAAGGCCGGCGTCACGGGTAAAGTCAGGCCGGCGCCGAGGGCGGCGCCTTCCTTAGCCTCGCCAGGCAAGGCGACCGGCTCCGGCATCAAGGTCACGAGGATGTGGCCGCCTTCCGTGGTCGGCTCGCCGGCCCCGCGGAGGCCGCCGATCCAGACCGCGCCCAAGGCCATCGCGTGGACGCAGGCCACCGCGGTCCAGATCAGGCGATGACGGCGGCGGTCAGACACACCGGGAGGGTCGGAGCGACGGCGAGTTCAGTCAAGAACGGGGCGTGTCATTTGGTAAGGTCGGGCGGCACCATCCAGAGCAGGCTCCAGGCGCCGAACGGCCTCGCCCGGTCCGGCTTGCTCCGCCGCTCCAACGCCATCAGGCCGGCCTTACGGAAACGGATCCCTTCGCCGCCGTCGGGCAGGCCGAGCAGGAGCGCGGCCAGCACCGCGAGATGCGGGTTATGGCCGACGAGCAGGCGGCTGCGCCGAGCCTTGGCGACGATCGCCGCGGTCTTCCGCGGATCGGCCTCCGGCTCCAGGCCCGCGAACACTTTCAACGGCAAGGCGGAGCGGGTCGCCAGCCGGAGCAGCTGGGCCGTCCGGACCGCGCGCACCAACGGGCTGTGTTCGATCGCGTCGACTTCCGCCAGAGGCGCGAGGCCCGCGCCTTGGGCCAGCAGGGCGACCTGCCGCTGCCCATGGGCCGTGAGGTCGCGCGAAGCGTCCGGCGTCCCGGGGACGGCTTCGGCATGGCGGAGCAGGTAAAGTCGCATGTCGGAAAAGTGACGTTCGGCGGAGCCGATGCAAATCGGACTTGCTCCGCCGTCTTGTCCGTCAACCAATCGCCCGTGCGCTTCGTCGCGACCGCCCTCCTCCTCTGCGCCGCGCTCACCGCGGAGACGGCCGCCCAGACGCGTTACTCGACCCAAGGCATGCGGGTGGACGGCACGATCTGCGTCGACGCCGCGACGGGGGCCGTCCTCGCGCAGACCACGGCCGACTATCCGGGCAGCCCCGCCAGCGTGACCAAGCTGATGACCCTCCTGCTGGTCCTCGAGGACGTCCGCGCGGGCAAGACGAAGCTGCCCAGCCGGGTCGGCGTGACCAAGGAAGCGGCCGGCACCGGCGGCTCCCAGATCTGGCTGGCCGTCGGGGAGACCTTCTCGGTGGAAGACATGCTCTACGCCCTGATGCTGAAGTCAGCCAACGACGTCGCGGTGGCGCTGGCCGTCGACCGCGCGGGCAGCACGGCGGCCTTCGTCGCCCGCATGAACCGCCGGGCCGCCGAACTCGGCATGACCCGTACGCGGTTCGTCACCCCCAACGGACTGACGTACGGCAAGGGCCCCCATGACACCACGACCGCCCGCGACCTCGCCAAGCTCACCGTCGTGCTCTGCGGCATGCCCGAAGCCCTGCGGTTCACGTCGGCCAAACGTCATGTCCTCCGTAGGCCGCTCAAGCCCATGGAGGTGCTGAACCATAACTACCTCCTGGATTCCTTCCCTGGTTGCGACGGCCTGAAGACCGGCTGGACCGAGGCCGCCGACGCCTCGATCGTCACCACCGCCAAGGTCGGCGAGCATCGGGTCATCGCCGTCGTGCTGGGTTGCCAGAGCCCCCTAGGCGCCAAGGCCGAGCAGCGGCTTCGCGATCAGTTGGCCGCCGACCTCATGAAGGCCGGCCTGGCCAGACTCCAAGCCCAGCCCCGCCTCCCGGCGCTCAAGCCGTCCACCAAAGTCGCCGGAAAACCCAAGGAAGAGCCCGGTTTCTGGGACTGGCTGGGGGATTTGTTTAGCTTCTAACCCCCGGCCGGAAGGGGGTGGAAAGAAGTAGTGAACATTTGTTCATTTTGCTTGCCACGTTCGCCGTGCCCGGCAAATTCCATTCCGCATACCCAACGTTATGTCCGCCAAATCCGAACCCACCGCTAAGGAAAAATCTGCCAACCAGGCAGCCGAGAAGAAGACCCTCGATCTGGCTCTCTCCGCCATCAACAAGCAGTATGGCGACGGCACCCTGATGCGCATGGGAGACGCGACCAAGATGCAGGTCTCGTCCGTCTCCACTGGCTCGGTCGCCATCGACCTCGCCTTGGGCGTCGGCGGCCTCCCCCGCGGCCGTATCGTCGAGATCTTCGGCCCGGAATCCTCCGGTAAGACGACCCTCTGTCTCTCCATCATCGCCGAGATCCAGCGCCAGGGCGGCAACGCCGTCTTCGTCGACGTCGAACACGCCCTCGACCCTCGCTACTCCAAGGTGGTCGGCGTCGACCTCGATAACCTCCTGGTCTCCCAGCCCGAATCCGGCGAAGACGCCCTCAATATCGTCGAAACCCTCATCCGCTCCGGCGCGGTCGATGTGGTCGTCATCGACTCCGTCGCCGCCCTCGTCTCCAAGCAGGAGCTCGACGGCCAGATGGGCGACGCGACCGTCGGCGTCCAGGCCCGCATGATGAGCCAGGCCATGCGCCGCCTCACGGCCGCCATCAGCCGCACGAACTGCATCTGCATCTTCACGAATCAGATCCGCGAAAAGATCGGCGTGATGTTCGGCAGCCCCGAGACCACCCCCGGCGGCCGCGCCCTGAAGTTCTTCTCCTCCGTCCGCATCGACATCCGTCGCATCGGCCAGATCAAGGAGCCTTCCGGCAAGGTCATCGGCAACCGCACCAAGGTGAAGGTCGTGAAGAACAAGGTCGCCCCTCCCTTCACGGAGTGCGAGTTCGACATCATGTACACCGAAGGCATCTCCCGCTCCGGCTCCGTCCTCGACCTCGGCATCGAACACAAGATCCTCGAGAAGAAGGGCGCCTGGATCGCCTATAACGGCCAGCTCATCGGCCAGGGCCGCGAAGCCGCCAAGGACTACCTCATCAAGAACCCGAAGGTCCTGGAGGAACTCCAGAAGACCATCATGGAGAAGGTCCAGGTCGTCGGCGGCATGACCCTCGGCGTCGGCGTCGCCGAGAACGTCACGGCCGAATAATCAATCGTTGTTGGCTAGCCATAGCCCGGGCCGCACGAAAGTGCGGCCCGTTTCATTGGCGGAGTCCGCTCAGCGCACCTCTTCGACCTTGAGGGTCGAGTCGACGGGCTTGAGCGTCGCCTGCAGCGCGGCGGCCAGGCGGTCGAACTCGACCTGCGAGCTCTTCACGACGGCTTCGATGTCCTTCTTGGCCTCGGGGCTGCGGAAGAGCGTCTTGATCTGCTTGGTCTCGTAGGCCTGCTTCTCGGCCACGGCCTTCCAGATCTTGGCGAACGCCGGGGAGGTGGGGTTCTGCGGGAACTCAGCCGCGAGGTTTACGCCCTTGGCGAGCTCGGCGGCGGTGAAGATCTTGGCGAGATCGCCCCAGGTGACCTTGACCTGCGCGGTCTTGGCGCCGGCGACCCGCAGGGTCAGGCGGTTCAGCTTCTTCTGGAAATCAGCCAACGCCACGCCGGCGGCGATGGTGCCGTCCTTGGTGACGTCACCCGGTTCGAACGAAGCGGGGATGCGGAAGCTGCGCAGCGAGACCACGCCGGCATCGGCCTTCATGATGCGCTGGCCATAGCGGGCGTTCGCCTTGCCGCTCGCCAGGTCGACGTCGATCTGGCCGACGTCACCACGCAAGCCGAGGCCTTCGAGGAACGCGGTGGCCATCATGACGTGGCCGGCCCAGCCGGGGTGCACGCCATCGTTACCCTCAAGCTTGAAGCCTTCGCCATACTTGGCCCGGGCCTCATGGCCCTTCACGAGCATCGGCCAATAGACATCGGCGAACGCGACCTGCTCGGCCTGCGCGACCTCGATATTGATGTTACGGAAGTTGAGCAACGCGAGGTTGAGCTCCTGCCAGGTGCCCTTGGCGGTCTTCACCCACGGCGGGACGGAGTGGATCGTGCCCGAGGAGCCCAGCACGACGCGGGCGCCGGCCTCCTTGAACTTACGCACGACGGCGGTCTGGTTCTGGCGATAGGTCGCGGCGAGGGCGTCGTCCTGCGGTACGTAGCGGAAATCGTTCATGCCGTAACAGGTGGTCGCGATGGTCGGCTTGAACCGCAGGACGTCGTTGTCCATGCGCCTGAGGAAACCGCCGGCTTGTTCGCCGCTCCAACCGTACTGGCGGACGGTGACGTGCAGGTCGGAGCGCGCGGCGACGATGTACGCTTCCATCAGCAGGCTGTACATCTTCTGCTCAGTGATGGAGTCGCCGCAGATCGCGAGCCGGTCGCCCTTCTGCAGGAGCGGAGCCGGCGTCTTCGGGGCGAGTCGGCCGACATACTCGGCGGGGACGATATCCGGACGGGGCTGGGTTTGCTGGCAGCCGACCAGGCCGAGACAAAGGAGCAGGAACGCGCAGGGGTATCGCATGCGTCCTTATTTACGGATACCGAGGGGCGAATCTACCCTCTTCTCTCCCCCGCTTGCTTTTCGTGGAGTTTTTCTTCATATTAACCGTCCCCTGCGGTGTTCGACACCCGCGGCAGCCTCCCTTCCCTACGAACATAATATACGGGAGGTGCGACCCGACCGGCCTCGTCCGAGCCGTGGCAACGCACCGCCCACCTAAATCCAGGAACAAGTGGAGCTCCAATCGGAATCGGCACAGGTGGGGGACCTTTTTGAGAGACAGATTTAAGATAACGGATGGAAGATGATCGATGGGTAGGGATGCGATGACATCGCATCCGTCTGACCCGAGGTAGGGTCGAGACCGCGTCACGACCTAGCTGACTCCGGCCGCGCCGTTTCGGGTAGGGCGGCGATTGCTATCGCCGCCGTTCGCAACCGAAGAAGGAAAGGCGTCGGGCCTTAGCCAAGATGGCCGTCATTCAACGTCCATCTGCGAACGGACGTGATGGCGATCACGTCCCTACCCGCTTTGAGTTGATGCCTTGGCCTAACCGCCAACCGCTATCCGCCAACCGCTCCCACCCGCGTTCATCCCAACTTCAACGCCCCGCCTTCGCAGAGGCTCGGATTGCCGAAAGTCTTCATAGGATGACCGAAGCCCTGGGCGATCGCCATGAGCAGACGGTTGTGCGGCTCCTTCTTGAACTTCACCGCGCGACCGGTCTTGAAGCCAAGGCCGCCGCCGATGAGCACCCAGGGGATATCCTCGAGCGTGTGGCTGTTGCCCTTCCCGAGTTCGTTGGTCCAGATGATGGTGGTGTTGTCCAGCATGTTACCCTTGCCGTCCGGCTCCGGGGTCTCTTGGAGGCGCTTCGCGAGGTGGGCGATCTGCTCGGCGAACCAGGTGTTGATCTTGGTGAGCTTGTCGACCGAGCCGGTGTTGAGGTCCGGATCGTGCGAGAGCGCATGGTGGCCTTCGTCGATACCGATCCACTTCATGCGGGCGCCGCCCACGGAGTTGGTGAACTGGAACGTCGAGATGCGCGCCATGTCGTTCTGGAAGGCGCTGATGAGGAGTTCGGTCTGCAGGCGCGTGATCTGCGGGATACTGTCGTTCTCCAGGGGCACGCCGGGCTCCGGCGGATGCGGCACCTTGAGCGCGGCCTGCGACTGGCTTTCCTTGAGGCCACGCTCGAGCTCGCGCAGAGCGGTCGCGTGCTGGTCCAGCAGCGCGCGGTCGCCCTTGTCCACGGCCTTCGAGACCTTGGCGATATCTTCCTTCAGGCCGTCGAGGACGGAGCCGAGGTTCTCGCCTTCCTTCATCGAGCCGTAGAGCTTGTCGAAGAGTTCGTAAGGACTGGAGATGGGCGCGACGGGCTGATTGGCGCCGGCGTAGCTCCAGCGCGTCCAAGGGTCGGCGCGGTTGCCGACGGCGACGCCGATCTCGAGCGACCCCAGGCGGGTCTTGGTCTGCGGGTTCGCCTGCAGATAGGTGCGCAGCGTCTGGTCGATGGAAGGACCGCTGGCCCAGCCGGCGGGCGCGCCGCCCCCGCCCATGATGTTGCCGGGGAAGAGCTCGATGCCGGTGAGCAGGCAGCTCATGCCGCGCATGTGCGAATCGCCGTCGCCGCGGACGCGGTTGTTGACGCCCTTGAGCGTGAGCAGCTTGTCCTTGAACGGCTCGAAGGGCTTCATGATCGCCTTAAGCTGGAAGTCCGCGCCTTCCTCGTCGGGCCAGAAAGCCGGCGGGACGATGCCGTTGGGCGAGAAGACGAAGATGACGCGCTGGCGACGGCCGGCGGCCGGCTCGGCGGCGCCGAGCGTGGCGAGTCCGCCGAGGAGCGGCAGCGCGGCGGCCGATAGGCCGAGGCGACGGAGGAATTCGCGACGATGTTGGAGGGTCATGGGCTTAGCGGGCGGAAGGGGTGGCGGGGGCGGTGACGGTCGGCCGCAGGGCGGCGACGACCGCGACCTCGACGGCGAGGTTACGGACGTGGAAGCCGTCGGCCCGGAACTTGTCGGTCAGCTGGCTGACGAGCTCGGGCGAATAGGCGGCCGGGGGCTGCTTCACGAGCGAGTGGAAGAGATTACGCACGAAGCCGGCCTGACCGGCCTGGCTCTCCGCGGCATGGACGCCCACGTCACGCGCGCCGGTGAGCCTGAGCACGCTGCCGTCGGCGGCGACGTACTCGGAGACGGGGTCGACGGGCTTCTGATTGTCGGTGGCGCGCACGCGGCCGACGGCGTCGAAACGCTCGAA
>CALPIW020000002.1 GCA_943323725.2 Polynucleobacter meluiroseus
AACTCGCGGGCGCCCCGACGAAGGTCAGCCGTTGACCTTGTCGTCGAGGAAGCGGACGACCTCGTCTTCGGTCATGCGTACCTGCTCCAGCGTGTCGCGGTCGCGGACCGTGACGCCGGCGCCCTTCTCGATGGTGTCGAAGTCGATCGTGATGCCGAAAGGCGTGCCGATCTCGTCCTGGCGACGGTAGCGTCGGCCGATGGCGCCGGCGGCGTCGTAGAAGACGTTATGGCGCTTCTTCAGGCGGCGATAGAGGGCCTCGGCGCGCTCGACGAGCTCGGGCTTGTTCTTCACCAGCGGGAAGATCGCGGCCTTGAAGGGAGCGACGCGGGCCGGCAGGCGGAGCACGACGCGCTTCTCGCCTTCGACCTCGTCCTCATGGTAGGCCGTGGTCAGGAGCGCGAGGAACACGCGGTCGACGCCGACGGAGGGCTCGATGACGTGCGGGATATAGCGGGCCTTGGCCACCTCGTCGAACCAGTCGAGCTTCTGACCCGAGACGTTGCTGTGCTGGGTCAGGTCGAAGTCGCCGCGGGCGGCGACGCCCTGGAGTTCCTGCACGCCGAAGGGGAACTCGAACATGATGTCCGTGGTGCCCTTGGAATAGTGGGCGAGCTTCTCGGTCGGGTGCGGGTAGAGGGAGAGCTTCGCGCGCGGGATGCCGATGGATTCGAACCAGGCCAGGCAGCCTTCGATCCAATCCTTGTGGGCGGTCGACCAGTCCGCGGCCGGCGAGATGAAGTACTCGATCTCCATCTGCTCGAACTCGCGGGAGCGGAAGATGAAGTTGCGCGGATTGATCTCGTTGCGGAACGCCTTGCCGATCTGGGCGATGCCGAAGGGCAGCTTCACGCGGCCCGTGTCGACGACGTTCTTGAAGTTGATGAAGATGCCCTGCGCGGTCTCCGGGCGGAGGTACGCGGTGGCCGAAGCGTCCTGCATGGCGCCGACGTAAGTCTGGAACATCATGTTGAACGAGCGGGGCGGCGTGAGCGAACCCGGCTTGCCCGTGGCGGGCGAAGGCACGAGGGCGTGCTCCTCGGGCTTGGCCTCGGTGTAGTCCTTGAGCACGACCGGCTCGAGCGCGCCCTGCTTGGCGAGCTTACGCTTCATCTCATTGGCCATCTCGTCGGCCTTGGCCTGCATGCCGTCGTCCTCGAGGACGGAGACGTAACCGATCGTCTCGCCGGCGACGCGCACCGGAGCGAAGAAGAGCTGGTCGGCGCGGTAACGCATCTTGGACTCCTTGCAGTCCACGAGCGGGTCGGTGAAATTATCGATGTGGCCCGAAGCCTTCCAGGTCGTCGGGTGGTGGATGATCGAGGAATCGAGGCCGACGATGTCGTCGCGGCGGTGCACGAAATCCTGCCACCAGGCCTGCTTGATGTTGTTCTTCAGCTCGACGCCGAGGGGGCCGTAGTCGAAGAAGCCGTTGAAGCCGCCGTAGATATCGGAGGAAGGGAAGACGAACCCGCGGCGTTTGCACAGGTTGATGATGGATTCCATCTTGTCGGTCGGGTCGGCCATGGCGGGTAAATGCCCCTCACCTATCCCCGCTCCGGGGGTCCGCCGCAAGCCTGTTCCCTCAGCGGGGCTGGGGCTCGGTCGTGAGTCCGGCGGCCTTCTTCTTCCAGGTGCGGGCGCCTTCGGAGACCGCGCGGAGAACCCCGGAAACATCGCCGGCGGCCGCGGTCATGCCCGACTGCGAACCCTCGAGGGCCGCGCCGAAGGAAGCGAGGGCCGCGGCCGCATCGGCGAGGCGGACCTGCAGGAGGGCGAGCGTCTCATCGTCGAGGCCACGTTCGGCTTGCTCGACCGCACCGCGAAGCCGACGGGAAGCTTCGGCGAAACGCCGGGCGCGTTCACCTAAGGCGTCGACGGCGGTGGCTTCGCGGACGGCGGCGGTGCGCGTGACGAGGTCCGCGGAGAATCGGGCCGCGCGATCCGGGTCGGCGGCGATCAACCAGCGGTCGAGGTCCCGGTCGAGTTCGGCGGCCAGACCGACGAGGTCGGCCTGCGCCAGGCGCTCGAGCTGGTCGACGAAACCTTCGAGCCGACGGCCGAACGCATCACCGACGGGCGGGATTTCGTCGCGGCGCAGGGCGACCGTCGGCGGGGCCGCGGCGGTGTCCCAGACCAATTCGACCTGCAGCAAGCCGGAAGACGGATTGACCGTGATCAGCCGGGCCCGGAGCCCGCGGGCGACCTCTTCGCCGAGTCGGTCGCCGCGGAGACGGTCGGCGAAGCCGCGATCTTCGAGCGCGGTCGGATCGAGGCTCAGGTTGACGAGCGGGCGCAGGCGCCCGTCCGGGTCGGGGTCGAGGCCGATGGAGACCACCTGCCCGACCACGACGCCTTTGACGCGGACCGGCGTGCCGGTGGCGATGCCTTCGACGGAGAAGGACGGACGGAACACGACGGTGACGAGCGGAGCGGACCACGCGCGCCACCAGGCAAAACCAGACCACAGGACTCCCGCGACCAGCACGGCCAGCATCAAGCCGCCGAGCGCGCGGCGGCTCATCCGGCGGTCTGGGGGTAGCTACCGAGCCATTTCACGACCTCGCAGCGGGGCTTCAGCTCGCCGATGGCCGCCTGGACCGCCGGCGTCTCCCAGTGTCCCGGGAAATCGATGAAGAACAGGTACTCCCAGGCGCGGCGATGGCTCGGACGCGATTCGATCCGGATCAGGTTGATGCCACGGTCAGAGAAGGCCGCGAGCGCGCCTTGCAGGGCGCCGGGTTCATGCTTGAGGGTGAGGACGACGCTCGTGACCTCGTCGGGAGCGCCCACCGCGTTGGCGGACTTGGCGATGACGAAGAAACGCGTCGCGTTGTCGCGGCGATCCTGGATGCCGCGGGCGAGGATGGGGACGCCGCGCGATTCGGCGGCCGTGGCGGAGGCGACGGCGGCCTGACCTTGCGGCGAGCGCGCGACCAGTTCGACGGCGGCCGCGGTGCTGTCGGTCTCGACGAGCGCGGCGGCGGGCAGATGACGGGAGAGCCAGCCTCGGCATTGCGCGAGGGCGATGTCCTTGGAGAGCACCTTGGTCACCTGGTCGAGGGGACCTTGGCCGACGAGGCACTGCTCGACCGAGAGCGTGACCTGGGCGACGACCTTCAGGTCGGACTCCGCGAGGAGATCCAGCGAATGACTGACGACGCCCTCGGTGGAATTCTCGACCGGGACGACGCCGTAGGAAGCCTCGCCGGATTCGACGGCGGCGAAGACATCACCGATGGCGCGCAGAGGCAGCGAAGGCACGCTGGTGCCGAAGGCGCGGATCTGGGCCTGCTGGGTGAAGGAGCCTTCCGGTCCGAGGTAGGCGACCGGCTTGGCCATCTGGGCGCCGATGGAGAGCGAGATGATCTCGCGGTAGACGGCGCGGAGGCCGGAAGCGGGGATGGCGGGAGCGGCCTCGGTGATGGAGCGCAGCAGCTGCTCTTCGCGCTGCGGGGCGTAGACCGGCGCGCCTGACTTCAGTTTGGCTTCGCCGATGGCGCGGGCCACCTGCAGGCGTTCGCCGAGCAGGCGAAGGATCTCCCGGTCGATGCGGTCGACCTCGCGGCGATGGTCTTCGAGGCTCATGCGCCGGGGTTCTCGGGTGCGGGCGGCGGCTCGGTGGCGACCGCGGCGGCGGACTGGTCTTCGAGCGGCAGGCCGACTTCGGCGTCGCCGACTTCGACCGGCGTCGTGGCGCGCGTGATCCATTCCGAAATCTGCGCGGGGGAAAGCACGTCGGAGGCGGGCAGTTCGCCGAGCGAACGCAGGCCCGTGAAATCCAGGAACTTGTCCGTGGTGCCGTACTGCAGCGGACGGCCCGGGAGGTCGGCGCGGCCCGTGACGGCGACGAGTTCGAGCTCAAGCAGGCGCGTGAGCGCGCTGTCGACGGAGACGCCGCGGATGGCTTCCTTCTCGGAGCGGGTGACCGGCTGGCGGTAGGCGACGATGGAAAGCGTCTCGAGCGAGGCCGGGCTGAGGCGCTGCGGGCGGGGCTCGCCGCGGAGCAGGCGGACCCAGTCGGCGTAGGCCGGGGAGATCACGAGGCGGAAGCCCTCCGGGCCTTGCAGGATGCGGCAGGCGTCGTTGGCTTCGCGCATCTCGGCTTCGAGGGCGTCGACGGCTTCACGGATCTGGGTGGCCGTCAGCAAAGTCGGGACCTGGTCGATGATGTCCTGGATGACTTCCTGGACGGGCGGCCCGGCGGGCAGGACGGTGGGCTCACCGGCGGCTTCCAGCAGGTCGGGCTGCTTCTCGGCGGCAACCTGGGCATGATAGCGCTGCACGACCTTCTGGATGTCCTTGATGGACACCGCCTCGGAGGTCGAGAACAGGAGAGCCTTGATGATTTTCTTGAGATTGAATTCCACGGGACGAAGGGGGTCTTAAATCGGATTGTAAGGGAGCGTCAGGGCGGTTCAGTGTCCGGCTCCCTGCCCTCTTATCTAGGGGGCGACCATCCCCTGACAACCGCAGACTTTTCACATCCCATGAGCACACCCGAGCACGCCCGCCAACACTCCGCCGCCGTCGTCGACGGCCCCGATCGCGCCCCCAGCCGAGCGATGCTCCGGGCGGTGGGCTTCAATGACGCCGACTTCCAGAAGCCCGTCGTCGGCATCGCCTCGACCTGGTCCATGGTCACCCCTTGCAACATGCACATCGACCGCCTGGCCACCGAGGCCGCCAAGGGCGCCGATGCGGCCGGCGGAAAAGCGGTGATTTTCGGTACCATCACCGTCTCCGACGGCATCTCGATGGGCACCCCCGGCATGCGCTATTCGCTCGTCTCGCGTGAGATCATCGCGGACTCCATCGAAGCCGTGACCGGCGCCGAAGGCTTCGACGGCCTCGTCACGATCGGGGGCTGCGATAAGAACATGCCCGGTTGCGTCATGGCGATGGCCCGCATGAACCGCCCGTCCGTCTTCGTCTACGGCGGCACCATCGTCCCTGGCCTGCACAAGGGCAAGGCCGCCGACATCGTCACCGTCTTCGAAGCCGTCGGCCAGCACGCCGCCAAGCAGATCGACGACGCCGAGCTCAAGGAGATCGAGAAGTGCTCCATCCCGGGCGAAGGCTCGTGCGGCGGCATGTACACCGCCAACACCATGGCCTCGGCCATCGAAGCCATGGGCCTGAGCCTGCCGGACAGCTCCGCGCAGCTCGCGAATTCCAAGGACAAGCTCGTCGACTGCGAACGCGCCGGCAAGGCCGTGCTCGAACTGCTCAAGAAGAACATCCGTCCGCTGGACATCATCACCAAGAAGTCGATCGAGAACTCGATCGTCACGGTCATCGCCCTCGGCGGTTCGACGAACGCCGTCCTGCACCTCATCGCCATCGGCCATTCCGCGGGCATCAAGATCACCCTCGAAGACTTCGAACGCATCGGCCGCAAGGTCCCGGTGCTCGCCGACCTCAAGCCCAGCGGCAAATACAACATGGCCCACTTCGTGCGCATCGGCGGCCTCCAGCCGCTCCTCAAGATGCTCCTCGACGCCGGCCTCCTGCATGGCGACTGCATGACCGTCACCGGCAAGACCGTCGCCGAGAACCTCGCGAATGTCGGCCCCTACTCGGCCGACCAGGACGTGGTGCGTCCGCTCAGCAATCCCATCAAGGCCGACAGCCACCTGCGCGTCCTCCGCGGCAACCTCGCCCCGGACGGCGCGCTCGCCAAGATCACGGGCAAGGAAGGCAGCTCGTTCACGGGCCACGCCATCGTCTACGAATCCGAAGAGGCTTCGCTCCGCGGCATCCTTGACGGCGAAGTGAAGGACGGCCACGTGATCGTCATCCGCAACGAAGGCCCCAAGGGCGGACCCGGCATGCGCGAGATGCTCGGACCCACCAGCGCCGTCATGGGCAAGGGCATGGGTAAGACCGTGGCCCTGATCACCGACGGACGCTTCTCCGGCGGCAGCCACGGCTTCGTCGTCGGCCACGTCTCCCCGGAAGCCGCCTCCGGCGGCCCGCTCGCCATCGTGAAGAACGGCGACCGCATCCACATCGACGCGGTGAAGAACGAGCTCAACCTCGACCTGTCGAACGAAGAGATTGCCCGCCGCCTCAAGGATTGGCAGCCCTCGCCCTGCAAGGAAAAGCGCGGCGTCCTGGCCAAGTACGCCAAGCAGGTGAAGTCGGCCTCGGAAGGCGCCATCACCGACGGCGACTGAGGTCCGCCTGAGCCGAAATGAAAGGGCGGACGCCTCGGCGGACCGCCCTTTTTGTTGCAAGCCCCGCGAGGCGAGGGAGAATCGGTTCATCGTGGCCTCCTCCTTCGACCTCTACCGCCAGCAGCTCCTCAACTTCCCTGAACTCGGCGTCTCGCTCGACTTCAGCCGCGCGCCCGCGCCGGCGGGCTTCGCCGAGAAGATGGCGCCGGCCATCGCCCAAGCCTTCGCCGACATGGCCGCCTTGGAAAAGGGCGCCGTCGCCAACCCCGACGAGAAGCGCATGGTCGGCCACTACTGGCTGCGCGCGCCGGAACTCGCGCCCGACGCGAAGATCGCCGCCGACGTGAAGGCGGCCGTCGAAGCCATCGCCGGTTTCGCGGCGCAGGTCCACGCGGGCCAGGTCAAAGGCTCCGCCGGCAAGTTCACCGACCTCCTCTGCGTCGGCATCGGCGGCTCGGCCCTCGGCCCGCAGTTCGTGGCCGATGCGCTCGGCGGCAAGGCGGACAAGCTCCGCGTGCACTTCATCGACAACACCGACCCCGACGGCCTCGACCGCGTCTTCGACGGCCTCGCCGGCCGACTGGGCACCACGCTCGCGATCGTCACCTCGAAATCCGGCAGCACGCCCGAGCCCCGTAACGGCCAGCTCGAAGCCGCGCTCCGCTGGAAGCAGGCCGGACTTTCTTTCGCCGCGCACGCCGTCGCCGTCACCGGCGAAGGCAGCCAGCTCGACCAGGTCGCCGTCACCGAAAAGTGGCTCGCCCGCTTCCCCATGTGGGATTGGGTCGGCGGCCGCACGAGCGAGATCGGTCCGGTCGGACTCCTGCCGGCCGCCTTGCAAGGCCTGGACATCCGCGGCCTGCTCTCCGGGGCCCGCGAGATGGACGCCCTGACGCGCGTTCCCGACGCCGCCCGTAATCCGGCCGCGGCGATGGCGTTGGCCTGGCATCACCTCACCGAAGGCCGCGGCTCCAAGGCCATGGTGGTGCTCCCCTACAAGGACCGCCTCCTGCTCTTCTCCCGTTACCTCCAACAGCTCGTCATGGAGTCGCTCGGTAAGGAGCACGACCTCCAAGGCCGCCAGGTCTTCCAAGGCCTGACCGTCTACGGCAACAAAGGGTCGACCGACCAGCATGCCTACGTGCAGCAGCTCCGCGATGGTGTGAATAACTTTTTCGCCGTCTTCATCGAAGTCCTCAAGGACCGCGAAGGCGCCTCGCCGGAAGTCGAACCCGGCGTGACCTCCGGCGACTACCTGCAGGCCTTCCTCCTGGGTACCCGCGAAGCCCTTTCCGGGAGCGGCCGGGCCAACATCACCATCACGCTCCAGCAGGTGGACGCCCGTGCTATCGGCATGCTGATCGCGCTTTTCGAAAGGGCCGTCGGACTCTACGCCAACCTCCTTGGCATCAACGCCTACCACCAGCCCGGCGTCGAAGCCGGCAAGAAGGCCGCCTCCGAGACCCTGAAAATCCGGGCCGCCGCCCTCGCTGCCTTGGCCAGATCCAAGGGGAAATGGTTCTCCGCACGGCAGGTTTGCGAGGAAATTGCTCTTGAGGGCCGGGAGGAATTGGTGTTCAAAGTCCTCCTGCACGTTTCCGCCAACCCCGGGGCGATTACTCGACAGGATTCTCCTGACCCCGGGCTCACTCTCTTCCGCCATTCTTAACCCCCTTCTTACCCCTACCCCATGAAACCGAAGCTCAACGCCTTCCTGCGCATCCTGACTGTCGTGCTGGCCCTCGCCGCCGTCGCCTTTGCGGTCCTCTTGAAAGGCAAGATGGATGTCGCCCTCACTAATACCGCCTGGGCCGTGACCGACGAAGAAGTCAAAGCCGGCAAGGAATACGATGCCCGCATGGCCTCGCTCGCCGGCGTGAAGGCCTTGCTCGACAAGAAGCGCAAGGACATCGAAGAAGCCAACCTGGCCAAGAAGGACCTCAACGCCACGGTCGCCGATAAGAACACCAAGATCGAAGGCCTCACCGCCGCCAACACCACCCTCGAAGGCGAGCGCGCCGAACTCACCCGCAAGCGCGATGAACTCGCCGCCCAGCTGACCGACGCCAACAGCAAGAAGGACGGCGCCGTCGCCGAACTCACCACCGTCAAGGAAGACCTCGTCCGCGCCACCGAGAAGGCCGCCGGCATGTTCACCAAGGAACAGCTCGCCGAGATCGAAGCCAAGGCCACCAAGGCCGAAGAACTCGCCGCCGCCCTCCGCGGCAAGTACACCGCCTTGCATGCCTGGGCTGCCCGCGCCTCCGACAACACCGCTCCGGGCGGTTTCCAGCGCGACCCCTTCGGTGAGCCCGCCAAGGAAGGCGAAGCCCCGACCGCCGTCGCCGTGACCGTCGAAGCCGCCACTGAAGCCGTGCCGACCACCATCCTGGCCCTCGACGCCAAGTCCGGCATCGTCGCCTTCTCCGTAGGCGAAGCGAACGGCATCAAGGAAAAGGCCGACTTCGACGTGAAAATCGACGGCAAGAAAATCGGCCGCGTCCGTATTTCCTCCGTGAAGGGCGCCCTCTCTTACGGCCAGCTCCAGGCTGACAAGGATCTCGACCTCGGCGCCATCGCCAAGGCCGCGACGGTTTTCCTGGTGCCCTCCACCAAGCTCGCCAGCAAGTAAGATGTCCACCCGCCTCACGATTGCTCTCGCCCTCCTCGCCTGCCTCGCCGGCCTGGTCGGCTGCGAGACCGTCGAGAAGCCGGCTGACTCCATGCTGCCTCAGTCTCAGCCTGCCAGCTGGCAGGGCGGCCTCCCGGGCGTCACGACGCCTGGTTCCGGCTACCGCCGCTGATGACCGCCCGCGACGCCGGCGCCGACGGCCGCCCGGCCGGTCGGCTCTGGGTCGTGGCCACCCCTCTGGGCAACCTGGGCGACATCACCGCCCGGGCCCGAGAGGCTATCGCTGAGTGCGACCTGGTGGCCTGCGAGGACACGCGGGTGACCGGCGGACTGCTCCGTCACCTCGACATTTCCAAGCCGATGCTCGCCTACCACGAGCACAACGAAAAGGACGCCGCGGTGCTCATCGCCGACAAGGTGGCCGGCGGCGCCCGCATCGCCTTGATCACCGACGCCGGCACGCCCGGCATCAGCGACCCCGGCTTCCGCGTGACCCGCGAATGCCGCCGCCGGGGACTGATCGTCACGCCCCTGCCCGGCCCCTGCGCCATCGTCGCCCTGCTCTCGGCGTCGGGACTGCCGACCAACGCTTTCCGCTTCGTCGGCTTCCTGGCGCCGAAATCCGCCGCCCGACGCCGCTTCCTCGAAGGCCTGAAGCCCGCGGACGAGACCGTCGTGCTGCACGAATCCTGCCATCGGATCGGCGACTTCCTGGACGAGATGCTCGAGATCCTCGGCCCCGCCCGGGTCGTCTGCGTGGGCCGCGAACTCACCAAGCTGCACGAGACCATCCGCACCGCGCCGCTGGCCGAGCTGGTCCCGGCCTTGAAGAGCGGTTCGCTCAAGGGCGAGTTCACGGTGGCGATCGCGCCGGCCGACTTCGTGCTCTGACCCTTATCGCGGGTTGACCAGTCGGGCGGTCCGACCGCATCCTAACGGCCAATGGCGGGTTTCGACGACAGTCTGGTCCGCGAGTATTTCGAGATGAACGGTTTCTTCGTGCGTCAGTCGCGCAAGTACGCCGTCCAATCCCGCCGGAAACGCGCCGACGAAGAAGGCGACCTGCTGGTGATCAATCCGTCGCCTCGCCGGGGCGGCGAGACTCCCTTCCAGCTTTTCAGCTCCGACCTGCCCGGCCTGTCCGCCGCCGTCGTCGCGGTGAAGGCCTGGCATTCGACGAAGGCCATCACGCCGACGATGATCAAGAAAGGTGATCTGCTGGAATTCGTCCGCAAGGAGGCGGTCGAAGCGGCCAAGGAGGCCTTCGCCGACCTCACGCCGACCGAAGGCCAGCCCCTCGCCAAGATCCTGGTGCTGCCGGGCATCCCGGCGACCGAACCGCAGCGCTCCGAAAGCATCACGCTGCTCCGGGAAAGCGGCGTGGACCATGTGCTGACCTTCCGGACCATCCTCGAGAACCTCGTCCAGGCGGTCGAATCGAACCAGAGCTACGCGAAATCCGACACGTTGCAGTTGCTCCGCCTGCTCCGCGTCTACGATATGGTCAAAGCCGCCCAGCTTGAGCTGTTCGGCTCCGCCCTTCCTCCGAAGTGATCCATCCCTCCGCCCAGGTCCACCCTTCCGCCCGCCTCGCGCCCGACGTCGAGGTCGGTCCGTTCGCGATCATCGAGGCCGGCGCGGTGCTCGGGGCCGGCTGCCGCATCGCGGCGCACGCGATCGTCAAGGCCCGCGCCCGCCTCGGCGCCGGCGTGCGCGTCGACCACTTCGCGGTCGTCGGCGGCGATCCGCAGGACCTTTCCTTCGACCCCGCGACGGACTCCGGCACGGTCATCGGTGACCGCACGGTGATCCGCGAGCACGTCACGGTCCATCGCGCCACGAAGGCCGGCGAGAACACGGTCATCGGCGCCGATGGCCTGCTCATGGCCGGCAGCCACGTCGCCCACGACTGCGTGCTCGGCGACCACGTCATCCTCGCGAACGGCTGCATGCTCGGCGGCCACGTGCACGTCGGCGACCGCGCGTTCGTCAGCGGCGGCGTCGCGGTCCACCAATTCTGCCGCATCGGCGGTGGCGCCCTCGTCTCCGGCAACGCCGTCATCACCGAAGACGTGCCGCCGAACGCGCTGGCCCACGGCCGCAACCTCGTCGCCGGCCTTAATCTCGTCGGGATGCGTCGTCGCGCGGTGCCGGCCGCCGCCGTCGCGGAGATCAAGCGTGCCTATCACGCCGTCTACGCCTCGCAGGGAGCCTGCGCCGCGCTCGCCCAGGCGGCTCTGGCGACCGGTGCATACCAGACCGCGGAAGCGCGCGATTTCCTGAACTTCTTCCTCGGCGGCAAGCGCGGCCGCTTCGTCTCGCCCGCATGAGCGCCTCGCCCATCGCCGTCACTTGCGGAGATCCGGCCGGCGTCGGACCCGAACTCCTCGCGTCCTGGCTCAAGGCCCATCCGGAGCAGGCCGCCTCGGTGATGCCGATCGGCCCGGCCGACTGGATCGCCTCGCTCGGTCGCGGTCTCGCCGTCGGACCGACCGACTACCGCACGCAACCGGGTCGCCCCGACGACGCCGGTCAACTCATCGCGATCGAAGCGATGGAACTCGCGGCCCGCGGCACGACCGGCGGGCGTTTCGCCGCGGTCGTCACCGGACCGGTGAACAAGAAGGGCCTCGCCGGCGTAGGTTATGACTTCCCCGGACAGACCGAGTTCTTCGCCTCGCGCTGGCACGGCGAGCCCGTCATGGCGTTCGCCGGCGGCAGGATGACCGTCGGACTCGTCACCTGGCACATCCCGCTCGCCGAAGTCCCTCGCGCCGTGACCGGCGCGGACGTCCGTCGCACCGTGCTCGCGCTGATCGCCTTGCGCGTGAAGCTGGGCGATGCGCGGCCGCGGATCGCGGTGTGCGGCGTCAACCCGCACGCCGGCGAAGGCGGCCTGCTCGGCCAGGAAGACGACCGCATCATCCGGCCCGCCGTCGAAGCCTTGCGCGCCGCCGGCCACGACGTCACCGGCCCGCTGCCGGGCGACACGGTCTTCCATCGCCATCTGCAGGGTGAGTTCGCCGCCGTCGCCGCGATCTACCACGACCAAGGGCTCGCGCCGCTGAAGGCCGTGGACTTCGCGACCTCGGCCAACCTCAGCCTCGGCCTGCGACACGTGCGCACGAGCCCTGACCACGGCACCGCCTACGAGCTCGCCGGCAAAGGCAAGGCGGACCGCGGCAGCTTCGACGCGGCGATGCGCCTGGCGCGGGTGCTTTCCGCGTGATGCGCGCCTGGCTCCTTGGGTGCGTCTCCTGCCTGTCGTTGATCGCGGGCGAGCGACGCATCGCGAGCTACAGTCCGGGCGCGACGCAGACCTTGCTCGACCTGGGCTGCTCCGCTGAAATCACGATGGCCACGCGCTGGTGTCCGCTGCCGGACGACCATCCCGCCGCGCGTTCCGCGGACATCTTCCTGCCTGATCTCGAGCGACTGCTGCTGGCCAAGCCCGACCTCGTCATCATCCCGCGGATGGCGAATCCGCTCTGGGCCGAGAAATGCGCCGGCGCCGGACTGCGCACGCTGGTGCTCCATCGCGAGTCGGCGGATTCCGTGAGCCGGGATATCCGGCTGCTCGGAGAAGCGACCGGGCGGTCAGACCAGGCGCTGCGCCTCAGCGGCGAACTGACGAAGCGTCCGAGCGGAGAGCCGCGCCCGATCCTCATCATCTGGGACGGCGTCATGGCGGGCCCGGAAAGCTACCTCGCCGAGCCCTTGGCGGCGGCGGGATGGAAATCCGCCCTACCCCAAGGGTCTTGGCTGAAGTTCGACTGGGAGCTGCTCGCCAGCACCAAGCCGGAGGCCGTGCTGTGGATTCAGAACAGTCCCAAGGACGGCCCGATTGGCTTGTATGCGGAGAAAGTGGCCGAAATGAAGGGACTCCCCGCGATCCGAAGCCTGCCCTGTGTGGTCAAAGAAAGAGTCTACCAGACGAATAATCGTAGCAACTGGTTGCCTGGCAGCGGTTTAACTAAAATCCACGCCGACCTTCGACGCCTGCGGGAGCAAGTCGGACCCTGAGGGATTAACGGGGCGAGTTTGACCTTCGGTCGATTGACAGCGGGCCGATTTGGCCGACACTGTTGGTCCACACCATGAACTCCAAGTTCCTCAAGTTCCTCGCCCTCACCGTCGGTCTCCTCGCCGTCACCGCTTCCTTCGTCAGCGCCGAAGAAGAGAAGAAGGATGGCAAGTGCCCCTGCGAAAAGGAAAAGCCCAAGGCCGCCGTCGTCGCTGAAGAAAAGAAGGACGACAAGTGCCCTTGCGAAAAGGAAAAGCCCAAGGCTGCCGCCGACGAAGAGAAGAAGGACGGCAAGTGCCCCTGCGAGAAGGAAAAGCCCAAGGCCTAACCTTACCGCTCAGGCGATCAAAGGACGAACCCTCGGGTTCGTCCTTTTTGTTGGCTCAGAACGTCAGCTTCAGTTCCGCGCGGACGAACGCCGGAAAGTCGTCGTGCACCGCGAAACCGCGGGCCGCGGCCTGCGCGAGCTCTTCGGGCTTGGCCGCGCCGCTGCGCATCGCGCAGGACCGGATACCGGCGTTGAGCCCTGCCTCCCAATCCGTGACCCGGTCACCGGTCATCCAGCAGCGGGCCGGGTCCAGCCCGTGCTCGGCGATCTTCTCGAGGATGAAGCGCGGATTCGGTTTACGATAGAGGGAAGGCTCGTCGGGACGTTCCGGAGCGGCCTTGATCTCCAAGATTCCCGGGGCCGGCAGGGCGAGCAGCTCCAGCATGCGGCGATTGCAGGCGTGGTATTGGTCCCAAGTGAAGATCCCCCGGTTGATGCCGCTTTGGTTCGTAAGGATGAAGAGACGGTAGCCGGCCTGCAGACAGGCTTCCAAGGCGGGTTTGACGCCCGGAATCAGCTCGATCTGCTCTTCCCGGCAGGTGTGGTGGTGGTCGCGGATCAGATTACCGTCGCGGTCGAGAAAAAGGGCGGGATGGCCAGGCATCGCCCCAGCCAACCGAACTTGCCCACAATCGCAAGGGAATGGAAAGGGGGCTTGACCGAGGGGGCGGGAGGGGTAGAACCGACCCTCATCCAAGCGTAGAACCATGGCCAACCCGAAACGTAAACAGTCCAAACGCCGCAGCCGACTCCGTCGTGGCGCCAACCAGTTCCGCGCCCCGAAACTCGTCAAGGATGCCGAATCCGGCGCCCTTCGTCGCTCCCACCGCGTCGACCCGACCACGGGTAAGTACCGCGGTCGCCAGGTCCTGGACACCGGAGCTTAAGCTCCACCCCGGGCTCAGCCCGATCTCATGACCGAAGCCACTCCGAAGAAAGGCCACCGTATCGCCCTGGATTGCATGGGCGGTGACATGGGTCCTTCGGAAGCCGTGGCCGCCGCCGCCCTTGCCTTCAAGGACGGGATCATCGGCCCGGAAGACACTTTGGTCCTCGTCGGCCACGAGGACAACCTGCGCATGCTCGCCTCGGACCACCGGGCGCTGAAGAACTCCCGCGTCTCGTTCCGCCAGGCCGCCAGCATCGTCGCGTCCGACGACGCGCCCATGGCCGTGCTCAAGTCGAAGCGTGATTCCTCGATGGTGATCGCCCTCGAGATGCTCAAGGCCGGCGAAGTCGACGCCGTCGTCTCGACCGGCAATACCAAGGCCCTCGTGGCGGCCGGCACCATCAAAGTGCGCCCCATGGAAGGCGCCGAGCGCCCCGCCCTCGCGGCCATCATGCCGCGACGCGAAGGCCATTTCATCATGCTGGACGTCGGGGCGAACCCCGAAGCCACGCCGGCGCAGCTGCTGCACAACGCCGTCCTCGGTTCGATCTACGCCCAGAGCGCCCTCGGTATCGCCCGCCCGCGCGTCGGCCTGCTCACCGTCGGCACCGAAGAAGGCAAAGGCGGCCCGCGCATCAACCGCACGCACGCCCTGCTGAAGGCCATGGGCGAGAAGATCAATTACGTCGGTCCCGTCGAAGGTTTCGACGTCTTCGGCGACGCCTGTGACGTGGTCGTCACCGACGGCTTCACGGGCAACATCATCCTCAAGACGCTCGAAGGCCTGGTGTACATGGTCCGCGACATGGTCGGCAGCAAGGTGAAGAGCAATCCGGTCTACCTGGCCGGCGGCATCGCCATGTTCCCGCTCCTGCGCGACCTCAAAGGCAAATTGAAGCCAGAACGTTACGGCGGAGCCCCTCTGCTGGGTCTGACCGGCTTGGTCATGAAGGCCCACGGGTCCAGCAACCGCCAGGGTATCGCCAGCGCCATCCGCCTCGGGCTCGAAGCCCTCGGCCACGGCGCCGGCCACCGCATGCTGGCCGCGCTGGCGGAAGCGAACGCCGTCGTCGCCGCCACCCCTGAGGAGGCCTGAGGTTTTAGTGTTCCCTTCCCCGCCCAAGGGGTCTTTTCTCACGCATCGATGAGCAGCGCTGAGCTATCAGTCTTTATTCGGGCCATCGGGGTCCGCACGCCGGAACGCAAGCTCACCAACGCCGAGCTCTCCAAGATGGTGGATACCTCCGACGAATGGATCCAGACCCGCTCCGGCATCAGCGAACGCCGGATCGCCGGACCGGGCGAGAATCCTTCGGACCTCGGCGCCCAGGCCGCCGCCCAGGCCCTGCAGCGCGCCGGCCTGACGCCGGCCGACGTCGACCTCCTCATCGTCGCGACGATGACGCCGGACGTCCCCTTCCCTTCCACGGCTTGCCTCCTGCAGGCCAAGCTCGGCCTGCGCCGCGACATCCCCTGCTTCGACGTCTCCGCCGCCTGCTCCGGCTTCGTCTACGCCCTGCAGGTCGCTAAGGACATGATGCGCTCCGGCGCCTACCGGCGCGCCCTCGTCGTCGGGGCCGAGAAGCTCTCCAGCGTCGTGGATTGGTCCGACCGCACCACCTGCGTCCTCTTCGGCGACGGCGCCGGCGCGGTCCTCCTCGAGACCACCACGGAGAAGAACGTCGGCCTGCTTGGCAACCTGCTCGGCGCCGACGGCAACAACGCCGAACTCCTGCATTGTGCGGCCGGCGGCTCCGCCGCTCCCGCCACGGCCGACTCGCTCCGCGAGGGTCGTCACTACCTCCGCATGAACGGCAAGGAAGTCTTCCGCCACGCCGTCCGCGTGATGGCCGAGTCCTGCGAGCGCGTGCTCGCGCAGTGCGGCGTGACCTCGGCGGAAGTCGCCTGGTTCATCCCGCATCAGGCCAACATCCGCATCCTCGAGGCCGTCGCCAGCCAGCTCAACGTCGGCATGGAGCGCTTCCCCTCGAACCTGAGCCGCTACGGCAACACCTCGGCGGCCTCCATCCCTCTCGCGCTTGAAGAAGCCTGGAAAGACGGCAAGATCAAGCACGGCGACCTCATCCTGATCGTCGCCTTCGGCGCCGGCCTGACCTGGGGCGCGACCCTCCTTCGCTGGCATGAACCTTCCCGCTAAACTCCTCCTCGCCGCAGCGCTCCTGCTCGGCTCCCATGTCCGTGCGGAATTCATCCGCGTGGACGGCGCCTGGCAGGTCAAGCCCGGCACCCCCGCCGACGTCAGCCCGCCTTCGCGGCTCCCCGTCCTGCTGCTCGCCATGGACCACGCTTCCGCCCGGGTCGACGCCGACGACATCGGCGGAGCCCTCAAGGAATGGGAGATCATCGGCGAAGCCAACGTCGGCGCCGAGGCCGAGGCCATCGCCCTGCTCACCCGCGCCCGCATCTTCGTCTCGCGTGGCGAATTCGAGAAAGCCACGACCATCATCGACGACCTCTTCGCCCGCCATTCCAGTTTCCCTGGCTTCGCCGGCGCGGTCGACCTGCAGTTCGACATCGCCAACCGTCTGGCCGAAGGCGAACGCCGCCGGCTCGGCGGCTGGTTCCCTTGGTTCAGCGACCGTGACAGCGCCATCGGCTCCTGGGAGAAGACCATCCGCCTCGCGCCGAACGGCCCGAGGGCGGACGAGTGCCTGATCCGTATCGCGCGGCTCGGCATGGAGCGCGACCTCCCGGCCAAGACCAACGACGCCCTCGAGCGACTCGTCAGCGATTACCCGACCTCGAAGTTCGCGCCGGAAGCCCTGGAAATGCTCGCGACGCTCCGCGCGAAGGAATCCCTCGGGCCCGCCTGGGACCAAGCCACGACGATCGAAGCCGCCGACCATTGGCGGACGTTGGCGGACCAGTTCCCCAACGACCCGCGCGCCAAGGTCGCCATCGAACAGATCGCCATCCTCCGGGACCGCGCCGCACGCGCCCGCCTGAGCCTCGCTCGCTTCTACTTCTTCAACCGGAACAACCCGGAAGCGGCCAAGCTGATGGCCAACGCCTGCCGCAACATCGCGCCGGAATCCGCCGCCGCCAAGGAAGCGGAGACCCTGCTCGCCATGATCGAGAAGGATCCCACCCCGCCGAAGACCCTCGCCGACCGACTCCTCGGCACCATGCCCCGGCCGCGCGCCGTGACGGAAACCAAGCCGCAGGTCGTCGGCGAAGACCTCGACTCCCTCGGTTTCAAGAACGAAGGCACCAAGGCCCCCGTCGGCCCCGCCAACCGATGAGGACCTGGTTGCTGCTCGGCGCGGCCCTGCTGCTCGCCGGATGTTCCGCCTATCAGGCCGGCGGCCCTAAGCCCGCTTTCCGCTCGCTGGAGATCGCCCCCGTCCGCAACGCCACGTCGCGTACCGGCACGCACGCCGTCCTGCACGGCAAACTGAACGATGCGTTCGCGGGCGACCCGCGCGTGCGCCTCGGCGCCGGCGACGCCGTGCTGGCGACCGAAGTGTCGGATTACCGCCGGGTCGGCTTCACCACCAAGCCGGGCGACGCCTTCGCCTTCAACAGCTTCCGCGTGACCTTCGAGGTCCGCGCCACGCTGACCGCCCAGGGCGGCGCGCGCACGCTCTTCAAGGACCGCGTCTTCATCGCCACGACGACGCTGCAGAACGCCGGCGACCCCGTGGCCGAGGAACTCAGCGTCGCGCCGATGCTCTTCGCCGACATCGCCTCGCAGATCCGGCAAGCCGCCACCACGGCCTGGTGACATGAACCCGGCCGTCGTCGCACCGTCCCTCCTCGCCGCCGACCACGGCGCGTTCGCGCAAGGCGTCCGCGCGGTCGAAGCGGCCGGACTCGGCTGGCTGCACATCGACATCATGGACGGGCACTTCGTGCCCAACATCAGCTTCGGCCCGCAGGTCGTCGCCGACCTCCGTCCGCTGACCAAGCTGCACTTCGACGTGCACCTGATGCTCAGCCATCCCGACCGTTACGTGGCCGCGTTCGCCCAGGCCGGCGCCGAGCGCCTCACCGTGCACGTCGAAGCCGATCACGACGTCGCGAAGACGCTCGCCGCCATCAAGGCAGCGGGGCTCTCCGCCGGCATCGCGATGAATCCCGACGCCGATCCGCGGCGCGTGCTGCCCTACCTCGGCGACGTCGACCTCGTGCTCTGCATGACGGTCTTCCCCGGCTTCGGCGGCCAGTCTTTCATGCCCTCGGTACTGGACAGCATCCGTTTCATCGCCGCCGAACGCGCGCAGCGTGGCGCGAACTTCCGCCTCGAGGTCGACGGCGGCATCAACGTCGAGACGGGCCGCCTCTGCCGCGAAGCCGGAGCCGATACGTTCGTGGCCGGCACGGCCTTCTTCAAGGCGCCGGATCGCAAGGCCTTCGCGGCCGCGCTGACGGCCTAAGCGGCCGCCGGAGGCGGCGTCGCCCCGCCGGCTTCTGCCTTCTCGGTCTGCAAGCGCAACTGGCCGCACGCGGCGTCGATGTCGTGCCCCTTCTCGCGACGCAGCGTGGCCGTGACGCCCAGCGCGCGGAGCTCCTTCACGAAGCGGTCCTGGCGCGTCAGCGAAGGACGTACCCACGGCAGGCCTTCGACCTTGTTATACGGGATCAAATTGACGTGCGCGTGGAGTTCGCGGGCGATGACGGCGAGCTTCCTGGCCTGCTCGAGCGAGTCGTTGATGTCCTCGATGAGGATGAACTCGAGCGTCAGCATCCGCCCGTGTTTGCGGGCGAAGGCCTTGGCCGCGGGGATCAGCTCCTCGAGCGGGAACTTCTTGTTCACCGGCATGATCTGGTTGCGGACCTCGTTGGTCGCGCCGTGCAGGCTGATGGCCAGACGGAAGCCCAGGGGCTCCTCGGCGAGCTTGAGGATCTTGGGCACCACGCCGGAGGTCGAGATCGTCACGCGACGGGCGCCGAAGCCGAAGCCCCACTGGGCGTTGACGATGCGGAGGGCGGCGAGGAGGTTGTCGTAGTTGGCCAAGGGCTCGCCCATGCCCATGACCACGATGTTGTCGAAGGAGGCCAGCCCTTCGGCGGCGCGGGCGGGGTCGGCCTTGTCTTCGATCCGGCAGACCTGGACGAGTTGGGAAACGATCTCCCCGATCGAAAGGTCGCGCTTCCAGCCTTCCAGGCCCGAGGCGCAGAACTTGCAGCCATAAGCGCAGCCCACCTGGGTCGAGATGCAGATCGTCCGGCGGGACTTCTCCTGGCCGACCCCCTCCATCGGGGCGCGGATGATGACCGTCTCGATCAGGGAGCCGTCGCGGAGGCGCTGCAGGATCTTCTGGGTGACGTCCGAGGAGGCCTTCCGTTGGACCAGGGACGTAGCCTCGAAGTCATATTGCTCGGCCAGCCAAGCCCGCAGGCCGGCCGGCAGGTTGGTCATGGTCTCGGCGATTTCGGCCCGACGGGGGTAGAGCCACTCGAAGACTTGACCAGCCCGGTAGCGGGGGTGACCGGCCGCGACCAACCGCTCGCCGAGGGTGTCGGGAGTTTCGCCGTGGATTGAGGGTTTTTCGGGCTTAAAGGCCATGGGAGGGGCAGGAGCAACGGACTCGGAGGCTCAGGACCCCGAAACCCCCGCCTTCCTGCTTGCAAGTGAGAATTGTTATCCCCAAAACCCACTTTTGCAATGAGCAACAAGGCCCTGACCCCACAAGGTGGTAAAATGAACTCCCTCCAGGCCGCCATCGACCTGGTGGCCACGGGTCAGCCGGCCTTCTGTCTCCACCAAGCCTGGGGCATCGGCGTCATCCGTTCCTACGACGAGGCGACCAAGCGCCTGGTCATCGACTTCCCTGAGCAGAACAAGAAGGGCCACGCCATGGACGCCGCCTTCTTCCTCGGCAAAATCGAGTTCATCAATCCCAACGGCTTGGTCGCCAAGGCCTATGCCGACGCCACCAAGGCCGAGATCGCCAACCTCGTCGCCAACGACCCGGCCGGCGTGGTCAAGGCCCTCCTGGCCGAGTACCCGACCGGTGAATGCACTTCTTACGCTCTCGAAGCCAATCTCGACCGCGTCCACTTCGCTTCCCTCGCCTCCGGCAAGGACCGCGCCGCCACCTTCAAGGCCTGGTGGACCAAGGGTCGCGCCGCCGTCCGCAAGGATCGCGCCATCCTCGTGCCCGAACGCAAAGGCGGGCTCTACGCCCTCCTCGAAGCCCCCAAGGACCTCGGTGAAGACCTCTTCGCCCAGTACGAAAGCGCCCCGAATTTCGAGCGCAAGCTGATGCTCCTCGAAGAGCTCGCCGGCGCCGCCGCCGCCGAGACGCGCTCGGCCGCCAACGCCGCCAACCTCGACAAGGTCTCCGCCGACCTCCTCAAGGAGATCAAGAAGCTCGAGACCGCCCGCAAGCGCGACAACCTGCCCGCCATCCTCGGCGGCATCTGGAACCGCGACAAGTTCTTCCGCTCCGCCGTCGAGAACGTCGAGACCGTCAGCCCGACGGCCTCGGAGATCATCGCGCTCTGCACCGAAAGCGACCTCGCCTTCGTCGCCCTCAACATCCCGCACACCACCGAGAAGATCCGCAGCCTGCTGGACCTCGTGCGTGCCCACCACGGCGACCGCTGGGCCGACCGCGCCTTCGACCTCCTCCGCAACCGCGACATCGGCGGCACCAAGAGCGGCTCCGCCAAGCTCGTCTCGGAATCCATCGCCTACCTCTGCGACCAGGAACTCGCCGAGGCCGTCGCCACGCGCTTCGCGCAGTGGCTCGAGACCCGCGAGCTGCGCGCTCCGGTGATCATCTGGATCATCAAGAACCGCGACTCCAAGAAATACGCCGCGATCGTCGGCCGCCTGATCAACCCCGCCCTCCTCGGCGCCATCCTCTCGTCGATCGACACCGAGTCGCTCGAATCCAATTCGACCGCCCGCATCCCGCTGGCCAACGAACTCATCAAGGACAAGGAACTGATCGCGAACATCCTCACGCCGGCCGAAGGCAAGAAGGCCGACAGCGAGACGATCTTCGACCTCACCCGCACGATGATGAGCAGCCAGGGCTTCGACGAGATGACGAAGAAGGCCCTCCTCTCCCGCCTCGCCAAGATCGAGCCGCACGTCCAGCGCCTCGCCAAGTCCAAGCATTCCGGCTCCGAAGCCGAAGAAAAGGAACTCCTCGTCTCCAAGCACTCGAAGGAAGTGAAGGAGCGCGAGCTCGAGGACATCGTCAAGGTGCGCCTCCCCGCGGTCAAGGAAGCCATCCAGATCGCCAAGGAGCACGGCGACTTGAAGGAAAATTCCGAATACAAGATGGCCCGCCAGGACCATGACACCCTCGCCGCCCGTCGCGCCGAGCTCGACGCGCTGCTGAAGAAGGCCCGCGTGACCGACTTCTCCGAAGCCAAGACCGACGCCATCAGCGTCGGCTCGAGCATCGTCCTCCGCCGCGGTTCCGACCAGACGGAGTTCGCCTACGACCTGCTCGGCGCCTGGGACGGCGAGCCGGAGAAGAACATCCTGTCCTACATCTCGCCCCTCGCGAAGCAGTTCCTCAACCACAAGGCCGGCGAGACGTTCACGACCAACATCAACGGCAAGGCCGAAAGCTGGACCGTGGTGAAGATCGGCCGCTGGGTCGACAAGCGCTGAACGGACCGCCAGTCCCGACCGACGAAGCCCCGGTGACGGGGCTTCCTCTTTTGACAAGCCCGCGCCCGCCGCCCATCCTGCCCTCATGCCCGACCCTTGGGAATCCCTGCGCCTGCTGGCCGACCCCACGCGCTCCCGCATGCTGCACCTGCTGCACCGCGGCGAACTGGCCGTCGGCGAACTGCAGGAGATCCTCGGCCTTCCGCAGTCCCGCATCTCCACCCACCTGGCCCTGCTTCGTAAGGGCGGCCTCGTGGTCGACCGACGCGACGGCAAGAAATCCTTCTACGCGGTGGCCCGCGACCTCCCGGACAGCGTCGGCGGCATCGTCGAAGCCGCCCTGGCCGCCAGCGCCCACGAGCCGAAGGCGGCGGCCGACCAGCGCTCCTGGCAGCGGATCGTCGAGAAGCGCCGGCAGAAGGCCGAGCAGCACTTCAACCTCGTGGCCGACCGGCTGGGCCGGAACTACTGCCCGGGACGATCCTGGGAGGCCATCGGTCAGATGCTCTTCCTGCTGACGCCCAAGGTCCGGATCGCCGACCTCGGGGCCGGCGACGGCACCCTCTCCCGCCTCCTCGCCCGCCAGGCCGAAAGCGTCCACTGCGTGGATAGCTCGCCGCGCATGGTCCAGGTCGGTCGGGCCTTGGCCAAGAAAGAGCAGCTTCGCAACCTGACCTACGTCCTGGGCAACATCGAGAAAGTCCCCCTGCCTGACCGGAGCATCGACCTCGCCTTGCTGAGCCAGGCCCTGCACCACGCCGAGAACCCCCGCCAGGCCCTCGCCGAAGCCTTCCGCATCCTCAAGCCAGGGGGTCGCCTCATCGTCCTCGACCTACGCGCCCACCGCTTCGAGAAAGCCCGCGAACTGTATGCCGACCGCTGGCTGGGTTTCAAAGAGAACGAACTCCACGATTGGATCGAGGAAGCCGGCTTCGCCCACTCCGAGGTGCGCGTGGTGGCCAAGGAAACCAAGGAGCCAGGCTTCGAGACCCTCTTGGCGACCGGCCTGCGTCCGGGGGCCTGAGTTATTCACAGTCAGACCCCCCGGCGGGCCCTGATATTTGCCCCTCGAAGGGGGCTTATTGCTTGGCATCCCTCGGCCGCTTGGGCTATTCCTTCGCACCCCCGACGCGGAGCAATAGCTCCCCTCACCCGATGCTTATCCAAGAGTCCCGCACCTACCAACTGGCCAAGGCCGCCCTGCTCGCCGTCCTCCTCGCCGTGACCCCCGTCACCGGCGTCCTTCGCGCCCAGACCAAGCCCCTGCCCACCGCGGAAAAACAGGAAGACCCCCTGAACGTCCTCTACAAGTCCGCCGACAAGGCCTTCGAGGAAAAGAAGTACCGGGAGGCCCTCGCGCTCTTCGAGGAGCTGGAGGAGAAGGCCGGCGACGTCGCCAACAGCATGAAGGCGGTCCTCTCCTTCCGTAAGGCCACCTGTCTCTTCTTCCTGAAGGACTGGCCCAAGGCCCAGGTGGAACTCACCGCTTTCCTCGATAAATATCCCAAAGGCACCGAAGATTTCTTCGACGGCGACAACCGCCGCGGCATGGCCGAACTGATCCTGATCGAAGCCTTCTCCAAGCAGGCCAAGTGGGACCAGGCCCTCGCCCGCCTCGAGAAGATCCGCACCAACGCGCTCGCCCGCCCCGAAGAGCGCGTCTCCGCCTTCACGCTTTCGGCCCAGATCGTGGTCGACCGGGCCAAGAGCTCGCCCGACGACCTCAAGAAGGCCGCCTACGCCCAGGCCATCAGCCTGCTCAAGCAGGCGACCGCCGAAGGCATCAACACGCCGGAACGCCGCGAAGCCGCCTACAAGCTCGTCGAGATGTACACCAAACTGGGCCTGACCAAGGAGGCCACCCAGCTCAAGAGCGAGATCGACGCCCGCAGCACCGGCTCCCCGGTCGAAGTCGTGCGCTCCAACTTCCAACGCCTGGAAATCGGCGACGCGCGTTTCGCAGCCGCCGAATCGGCCGCCGACGAGGCCTTCCGCGGCGACTTCTACCGCCAGGCCCTCAACAACTACCAGGGCACGCTGCGCCGCGTGAACCTTACCCGTTCCTTCGGCAAGGCGATCGAAACCAAGACCACCGAGGTCGAAGGCATGACGAAGGCCGCCCCGAAGCCGAACCCCGAGCAGGCCGACGCCATCCGCCGCGCCCAGCTCGACCTCGAACAGTTCAAGAAGATCGAGGCCGAATTCAAAGCGAACAAGGACTACGACGCCTTCATCTCCTACCGCATCGGTCTCTGCCTCCTCGAACTGAAGCGCCCGTGGGAAGCGCACGTCGCCTTCCTCGACATCTTCGAGAACAGCCCGGAGTTCAGCCGCATCGCCGGCGCCTACTACTACCACATCGTCGCGCTGCGCCGGATCGGCCGCAACAACGAGGCCCAGGCGAAGTGCAAGGAGTTCATCCAGAAGTTCCCGAAGGACGAGATGGTCTCGTCCATCGCCCTCATCCTCGGCGACATCTCGCAGGAGCGCGAAGAGTTCCCCGAAGCCATCGAACACTACAAGTGGGTGCTGGCCAACGTGACCAACCTCAGCCCCGAGATCGCCGAAGAGATCGATTTCCGCATCGCCGCCTGTCTTTTCTCGCAGGTCGACTGGGCGCCCGCGCAGAAGGCCTTCGAGGCCTTCCTCAAGAAGTACGAGCGCTCGTCCGTCCGCCAGCAGGTCCTCTACATGAGCGCGCTCTGCTCGTTCTTCCAGGGCAAGTACAAGGAGACCAAGGTCGACTTCGACAAGTACGAGTCGGAATACCCGAAGGGTCAGTTCATCCCTGACGTCCGCTACCGCCAGGCCATCGTCAAGTTCGGCGTCAACCCGCCGGACATCGCCGGCACCATCAAACTCTGTGAAGACTGGCTGAAGGACTACGCCAAGGACCGCAGCGACGAAGTCATCGCCCAGACCCCCGAGGTGTACACCCTGATCGGCGACGCCCACATCCGCATGGCCGACGAGCTCGACAAGAAGGTCAAGGCCGCCGACATCGACCTGCGCGTCAACCTCAAGACCCCTGACCGCGCGAAGTTCGCCGCCATCAAGGACAAGCTCGAGAAGGAGAAGGAAGCCGCCACCGGCAAGGCGATCGACGCCTATGAGGCCGCCGCCAAGAGCGCGCGCACCAATCCGCAGGCCCTCGAGTTCGTCCTCGGCGAGCTGCGCAAGCTCCTCCCCGGCCGCGGCGAACACAAGCGCATGCGCGACCTGTTCAAGGAGATCTTCGACTGGGACCACAACGACCCGAAGTCGATGACCTACCTCTACGAGGTCATCCGCTCCACCGAACGCATGGGCGACATGCCCGAGTTCGCCCAGCAGGCCGAGAAGGTCCGCAAGGATTTCAGCGCCAAGCTCGCCGACGGCCGCAAGGCGGTCGACCAGCTCGAGCGCAAGCAGGGCGTCACCCGCCCCGAGATCGACGCCGCCAAGGAGGCCGTCAAGAAGCTCTCCGCCGAGCTCGAAGCCGAACTCGCCAAGGTCGAGGTCAAGCGGCAGGCCTCCATCGCCGAGCAGAAGAAGCGCGCGCTGAAGATCCTGTCCGACGCCGTCGCCGAATCCATCAACGACCGGAAGCAGGAAGGCACCGAGAAGCTCATCGTCTTCCTCGCCGAGAAACTCGCCCGCAAGATCAAGCGCGTGAAGGCCGGCACGAAGCCCGAGCCCGGCGCCTACACCAGCGCCGAAGCCGAGAAGGAACTCACCAAGCTGCTCCGCCTCGAAGAGAACCGGAGCTCCCTCGTCGCCCAGGCCCGCGGCTTCTTCGCCCTCGGTCAGCTCGCCGTGTTCACGCGCGAACCCGAGAAGACCGCCGCGAACTTCGCCAAGATCGCCGCCAACTTCAAGGCCGAGGAGCTCAACCCGAC
>CALPIW020000003.1 GCA_943323725.2 Polynucleobacter meluiroseus
GCCCCAATGCCAGCAGGGCGCGGTGACGATCAGATGCTTCGCGGAGACGCCTTCGTCCGCCCCGTCCGGGCCGCGCCAGGCGACGTTCCAGCCGCGCGCATCGCGGCGGAGTGAGGTTGTCACGACTCCCAGCCGGAGGTCTTCCGCCGGAAGGCGCGAAGCCATCGCTTCGGCCAGCTGGCGCATGCCGCCGGGAAAACCGACGACCGTGCGCTTCGTCTTCGGTCCGCGGCGCAGGCCGTTGAGGATTGAGCCGTAAGTCTTTTCGAGCGCATGGATGCGCGGGAAGCAGCTAGCCATCACCAGACGGGCGGGGTCGCCCGCGTGCACGCCGGAGACGATCGGATCCATGAGCATCGCGGCGGCCTCTGGGCCGAAGCGGCGCGTGGCGAATTCGACGACCGTCTCGCCGGTGTGGCCGCCCTTCGCGCGGAAGGGTTCGGAGAGCAGGCGCAGTTTGCCTCCCCATGAGAGCAGCTTGCTGGTCAGCAGGGTGAGGGGGCTCGGGCCGAGGCCGTGGAGTTCGCCGCGGGCGAAGATGTAGCGACGGGCCGCCCGCATGTCGGCCGACTGCATCACCTCGCCGAGTCCGTAAGCGGCCATCAAGGCCTCGTCTTCGGCCCCTTCGAGCTGCAGGGTATTCGGGCCGGTCTCGACGATCCAGCCCTCGTCCAAGTGGGTCCGGATCGAGCCGCCGACGTGGGCGGCGGGTTCGAGGACCTTCACCTTCGCCCCGGCGCGGAGCATCGCATGGGCCACGGCCAGGCCGGCCGGCCCGGCTCCGAGGATGACTGCGTCGTAGCCCATGCGGCATCTTCGGCCGAGAAGCCTGAGGTTGGCAACCCTGCGTCGTTCGGGCTGTCTGGAAAGCATGAGGACTCTCATGTTACTGCTCCTCCCCTTGGCCTGCCTCGGGGACACCGTCACCATGAAGGACGGCACTTTCCTCAAAGGCCGCATCGAGCGGATCGTCGACGGCGTGATGGAGTTCCGCGCGCCTTCCCTCGGCGCCGCGAACCTGCTGCGGCTGGAGCTCGGGCAGGTCGAATCTTTCGTCACCGACGAATCCGTGCGCGTGAGCGCGGGTGGCGTCGTCTCGGACGGCGTCGCCTCCGCGGCGGGCGGCCGGGTCGTCACGCGCGGCGGTCGCGAGACCAACACGCTCGACCAGGCCGTCGAGCTCTGGCGGGAGCCTTCGCAACGCCCCTCCGAGACGGGTGATACCCGGCAATGGGTCACGCAGGCGGACGCGGATCTCTCCGGCCGCCGCGGCGTGGTGGCCGGCTCGGGTTTCAGCACAGGCTTTTCCGCCAAGGGCGTGACCAAGGCGGACACCTTGATCGGCGGCGTGCGCTTCATGCGGGCCGAGGCTCAGGACCGGATCTCGGCGGATGACCTCCATGTGACCCTGTCGTATGAGACGAATCCGACGAACGTCCTCTACTGGTATCTCCGTACCGACACGGGTTTCGACAATGCTCGCCAGATCGACTTCTTCTCCGTCAACGCCGCCGGCCTCGGTTTCCGTCTCTTCACCGATGCCAAGGGCAAGCTCGACGCGCGGGCCGGCCTGGGTCATCGCATCGAGATCTTCGACGACACCGCCGAGCCCAACCGCGCGGCACCCTCCGGTGACTTCGGACTGATCTTCACCCGTGAACTCGGCTGGGCGGCCTGGGAAACGTCCTTGGATTTTGTCCCGTCTTTCCAGGTCAGCGGTGACTACTTCGTCCGACACGAAAGCAGCCTGAATCTCCTCCGCAGCGCAGGCCCGTTGTCCTTGCGGGTCGGCCTGTCCAATAATTTTCGCTCCAAGCCCCTGCCGACGCAGGTCAAGACCGACACCGCCTACTTCCTCCGGACGACCTATGTCTGGAAATGAGCAGGACAGTTTTGCCTAAAATTAGGCACAATTGTCTAAAAAGACACAAAACCCCCTGTGAATGGTTACCTATTGAACCGTGGCACACGGGGTGCTTTGAAATTGTTCGTAATTAGTCATCTTTCCAATCCCCCAATCCATGAGCACCAACCCAGCCCGTCGCAACGCCATCGAAGCGATTGCCTCCCAGCCTCGCCTTCAGGGCAGCTTCGACTTCCGCAATGAGAAGATCGACCTGATCTACGGCCAGAATGTCTTCTCTCTCGATAAGATGGAGAAGCGTCTCCCGAAGGACGTTTTCAAGTCCCTCAAGTCTAACATCGAATCCGGTGCCAAGCTCGACGCCGCTTCGGCCGACGTCGTCGCCGCCGCCATCAAGGATTGGGCTCTCGAGCGCGGCGCCACGCACTACGCGCACGTGTTCTACCCGCTCACCGGTTTCACCGCCGAGAAGCATGACACCTTCTTCGAACCCAACGGCAACGGCACGCTCGCCCAGTTCTCCGGCAAGGCGCTGATCCAGGCCGAACCGGACGCCTCCTCGTTCCCGAACGGCGGTCTCCGCTCCACCTTCGAAGCCCGTGGTTACACCGCTTGGGACGTCACCTCTCCGGCTTACATCTTCGACACCGAGAACGGCTCGACCCTCTGCATCCCGACCGCGTTCGTCTCCTGGAAGGGCGAAGCCCTCGACAAGAAGACCCCGCTGCTCCGTTCCATGGCCGCGGTGAACAAGGCCGCCTCGCGCGTCCTCGCCCTCTTCGGCAAGAAGCACGGCTACATCTCCGCTTCGTGCGGCCCGGAGCAGGAGTACTTCCTGATCGACTCCCGCCTCTTCCACCTCCGTCCCGACCTCTACACCTGCGGTCGCTCCCTCTTCGGCGCCAAGCCGGCCAAGGGCCAGGAGTTCGAAGACCAGTACTTCGGCACCATCCCTGACCGCGTGCTCGCGTGCATGATGGAAACCGAGCGCGAGTGCTTCAAGCTCGGTATCCCGATCAAGACCCGCCACAACGAAGTCGCTCCGGCCCAGTACGAAGTGGCTCCGATCTACGAATCCGCCAACGTCGCGCACGATCACCAGATGCTCACGATGACGCTGCTCCGCCGCGTCGCCACCAAGCATGGTTTCGTCTGTCTCCTCGCCGAGAAGCCCTTCGCTGGCGTCAACGGCTCCGGCAAGCACGTCAACTGGTCCATCGGTGGCGCCGGCGTAGGCAACCTCCTCGAGCCGGGCCACAACCCGCACGAGAACGCCCAGTTCCTCACCTTCTGCTCCGCGGTCATCCGCGCCGTCGACCTGCACCAGGGTCTCCTCCGTGCTTCCGTCGCTTCGGCCGGTAACGACCACCGCCTCGGCGCCAACGAAGCCCCGCCCGCCATCATCTCGATCTACCTGGGCGACATGCTCAACGAAGTCATCGAGCAGGTGAAGAAGAGCGGTGCCGCTTCCAGCTCGCGCAAGGGCGGTCACATGACCCTCGGCGTCGACACGCTCCCGGTCCTGCCGAAGGATGCTGGTGACCGTAACCGCACCAGCCCGTTCGCCTTCACCGGTAACAAGTTCGAGTTCCGTGCCGTCGGTTCCGCCTTCTCGGTGGCCGGCCCCCTGACCGTGCTCAACACGATCATGGCCGACTCGCTCGACAAGCTCGCCGACGAACTCGCCGCCGCCCTCAAGAAGAACTCCGACTTCAACTCCGCGCTCCAGAGCGTCCTCAAGGACATCCTCACCAAGCACGGCCGGATCATCTTCAACGGCAACGGTTACTCCGAAGAGTGGCACAAGGAAGCCGCCAAGCGCGGCCTCAAGAACCTCCGCACGACCCCCGACGCGCTCCCTGAGATCGTCGCCAAGTCGTCGATCGACGTCTTCGAGCGCCAGGGCGTCCTCTCCAAGGCCGAACTCGAGTCCCGCGAAGAGATCTACACGCACTCCTACGTGCTCGCGATCAACACCGAGTCGAAGCTCGTCGCCGAAATCGCCAAGACCCTGCTGCTCCCGGCCGCCCTCAAGTACGCCGCTGACCTGACCCCGGTCGAGAAGACCAAGTCCGGCGGCAAGCTGCGCAAGGAAGTCGTCGGCCTGGCTGATGAACTGTCCTCGGCCATCGACGCCCTCGACGCCGCCCGCGACGTCACCAAGTCCGACACGCACGCCCAGGCCAAGCACTCCTGCGACAAGGTCCTCCCGGCCATGCTCAAGGTCCGTGCCGCCGCCGACGCCCTCGAAGAGATCGTCGCCGACGAATACTGGCCGCTGCCGTCCTACCAGGAACTGCTGTTCCTCCGCTAAGCCTCAACCGGCTTTGCCGAGACCAAGGGCCGAACCTCCGGGTTCGGCCCTTTTTGTTGCCCGGCCCGTTCGGCGGGTCCCCCCAAGCAGAAGGCCCGTCGCGATGACGGGCCTTCGGGTGCTTGGACGAGGACGGACGCTTAGACGTTGTCCCACTTCTTGCGCAGGTAGGCGCTGAAGTTCTTGACCTTCTTCTTGCGACGACGGCGTTCGGCCGGCTTCTCGAAGCCTCGCTTGGCGCGGGCGTCCTTGATGATGCCCTCGCGGTCGATCTTCTTCTTGAGGCGGCGGAGAGCCTTGTCGACGGTCTCGCCTTTGCGAATCTTGATTTCTACGGACATGTGAGCGTTTGGAGGGTCGAAAGAACAAGGGGGGAGGCCTTTCGTCAACCCCGAATCCAAGGGTATTTAAAGCCGTGAATAAGTGGGACTCCCGGAGGGCACAAGACGCTTGCGGCGGGGGTAGGGCAGGGCAATCGTTCGGTTCACCCCTCGATGTACCTCAAGGAAATCGTCGCCAACGGATTCAAAAGCTTCGCCGACCGGACCCGCATCGAGCTCCGTCCCGGGGTCACGGCCGTGGTCGGACCCAATGGCTGCGGTAAGTCCAACATCGTCGACGCGATCCGCTGGGTCCTGGGCGAGCAGTCCGCCAAGTCCCTGCGCGCCCCGGCGATGCAGGACGTCATCTTCGCCGGCACCGACCGCCGCAAGCCCCTCCCCCAGTGCGAGGTCGAGCTGATCTTCGCCGACTGCGAGAAGGAGCTGGGTACCGCCTTCGCCGAAGTCTCCGTGATGCGCCGCCTCCACCGCGAGGGCGCCAGCGACTACTTCATCAACGGCAAGCCTTCGCGCCTGAAGGACATCCAGCGTCTCTTCATGGACACCGGCATCGGCCGGATGTCCTACTCGTTCATGGTGCAGGGCCAGATCGACCAGATCCTGTCCGCCAATCCCGCCGAGCGCCGCTACCTCTTCGAAGAGGCCGCCGGCATCACCCGCTACAAGGCGCAGCGTCGTGAGGCGCTGAACAAGCTCAGCGGCGTCGACGCCAACCTCGCGCGCATCACCGACGTGGTCAGCGAAGTCGGTCGCCAGATCGCTTCCCTCCGTCGTCAGGCCGCCAAGGCGCTGCGCTACCGCCGCCTCCGCCATCGTTTCACGCATCTCGACCTCGCCTGGCACGCCAAGCAGTTCGGTGACCGTCGCGCTCAGGTCGCGACGCTCGAGGCCGACGCGACCGTCTGCCGCGCCGACGTCACCACCCTTACCGACGGACTGCGCGACCGTGAGGCCGCGCTGCTCCAGACCCGTGCCCGCCGCGCCGAACTCGCCGAGCAGGTCCAGCTCGCCCAGCAGGCGCTCTTCGACCTCCGCACAGCCCGCGAGAACGCCGAGAACGAGGCCCGCACGTCCGATCTCCGTTCCGACGACCTCGCTTCGCGCCTCGCCGAGGCCCGCCGCGAGGCGCAGGAAGCCGAGCTCCAGATCTCCGAGTATGAGCTCCGCCTCCGCGGCAGCTCCGACGCCAAGTCGACGGCCGCCGGTTCCGTCTCCGCCACCGACGCCGCCTACCGCGAGAAGACCGCCCAGGTCGAGGAAGCCGCCCGTCAGGTCGTCGAGGCCGAGAACCGACTCCGCCGCGCCCGCCAGGATATCCTCGTCGCCGAAGGCGAGATGACCCGCGCCCGCGGTGATGTCACCAACCTCGAGGTCGACCTCCGCGGCTATCAGTCGCGTCACGTCGACCTTTCCGACTCTCTTACTCAGGCCAAGCAGGACCGCGTCGCGCTCGAGCAGCGCGTCACCGAATCCGGCGTCGTCGTCACGACCCGCCACGGCGAACTCCAGGCCGCGCGTTCGGCCGAGCAGGAAGCGACCGAGAAAGGCCGCGACCTCCTCAACGATTTCCGCGCGCTCCAGCAGACGATCTCGGAGCAGGACCGCAAGGTCGCCAAGCTCTCCGCCCAACTGGGCCTGCTCGAACAGATGCAGTCCCGCCTCGAAGGCTTCTCCGAAGCCGCGAAGGCCGTGCTGCGCGGCGAGTTTTCCGAAGAGCTCCGCTCCGGCAAGGCTTCCGCTCTCGCCGACCTCGTCACCGTCGTCGACGTCTCCGCCGCCGCCGCGCTCGAGAACATCCTCGGCGCCGCCTCCGAGGCCGTCGCCCTCGACTCCGCCGAATTCCTGCCGGGCATCGTCGCCAAGATGGGCGAGCGCCAGCTCGGCCGCGCGGTCTTCCAGGTCGAAGCCCCGCCCGCCTCCCGCGCCGGTTCCGCCGCCCCCGGCTGGCTCCGTCCGGCCACCTCGGCCGTGCAGGCCAAGGCTCCCGAGCACGCCCGCCTCGTCGCCAACCTCTTCGACGGCTGCTACGTCTGCCCGTCCCTCGGTGATTTCATCGCCTGGTGGCGCGCCAATCCGGGCTTCGAATTCTTCCTCGTCGCGACCACCGACGGCGATCTCGTCGACCGCCGCGGCCTCGTCTACGCCGGCAAGCCCCGCAAGGCCGCCGCCAACGCCGGTTCGGGCGTCTTCTCCCGCGAGAGCGAGATCCGCGCCGTCCGCGCCTCGCTCGAGTCCGAGAACGACCAGCTCACGACCCTCAACGAGAAGGCCCTCGGCATCCAGTCCGCGATGGACGCCAACGAACTTGACGTCTCGGCCGCCCGCGACGCCACGCAGTTCGCCGCGCAGGAACTTTCCGTCGCCCAGGCCGACGAGCGTTCGGCCCGTCAGACGCTCACCGCCGCCGACGACCGTATCCAGCGCGAAGAGCGTCAGCTCGCCGAACTGGACAACGCCAAGTCCGAGGCGCTCAAGCGCCGCGACCGCGCGCAGGAGACGCTGACGGCCAAGGACGCCCAGGTCGCCGAACTCCGCGCGACGATCTCCTCCGGCGAAAGCCAGCTCGAATCCGCCCGCGCCGAGTCCGACGTGCGCCGCAACGCCTTGGGCGAAGCCCGCCTCGCCCATGCCGAGCAGCGTCAGCGCCTCGAACTCGTCGGCCGCGAGCTCGCCGACCTCGAGTCGCGCCGCGCCGAAGCCACCGCCCGCCTGAATTCGCGTCGCATCGAAGCGCAGCAGAACGAGAAGCTCATCGCCGAACTCAAGGCCTTGGCCATGAGCGCGCGTGAGACCTCCGCCCGCCTCGCCGGCGAGGTCGAAGCCTCCAACGCGCAGCTCAACGAACAGCGCCTCGCCCTCGCGGAGACCGACGCCGCCGTCGAATCGGAAGACCGCGTCCTCTCCGTCGACCGCGACCGTCTCCGCGTCGCCGACACCCGCCTCAAGGGCCTCGAAGTCTCCCTTGCCGAGCAGACCTCGCAGTGCGGCTTCATCGTCGAGAAGGTCCAGGCCGACCATCAGCTCGACGTCGCCGACGTCGACTGGCGCCTCCAGCTCTGGCTTTCCGACGGCGAACCCGAAGGCATCTCCAGCTTCGACGACCTCGAGGAGACCGACGAGGAAGGTTCCCGTCCGGCCCCGAAGGCCGTCGCCCGCCGCGGCGAACCGACCGCCGAGGACCTCGCCGCGATGGAATCCGCCGACTGGCCGCCCCTCGTGCGCGAGATCGCCGACCTGCGCGACCGCATGGCCGGCATGGGCTCCGTCAATCTCGTCGCCGTCGAGGAATACTCCTCCCTGCGCGACCGTCACGACTTCCTCACCAAGCAGAGCGACGACCTCTGGAAGGCGAAGGAAGAACTCACCAAGGCGATCGACGAACTCAACCAGACCTCGCTCAAGCTGTTCACCGACACCTTCGAGCAGGTGCGCAAGAACTTCAAGTTCACCTTCGAACGCCTCTTCGTCGGCGGCGCGGCCGACCTCACCATGGTGCAGGCCGAAGATCCGCTCGAGAGCGGCATCGAGATCGTCGCCCAGCCGCCCGGCACCAAGCTCCGCGGCATCACCCTGCTGTCCGGCGGCCAGAAGACCATGACCGCCGTGGCCTTGCTCTTCGCCATCTACATGGTGAAGCCCTCGCCCCTTTGCGTGCTCGACGAGCTCGACGCCCCGCTGGACGACGCCAACGTCAACCGCTTCACGGACATCATCCGCGAGTTCACCCGGTTCTCCCAGTTCGTGGTCATCACCCACAACAAGCGCACCGTCTCGGCCGCCGACGCCATCTTCGGGGCCACCATGCAGGAGAAGGGCGTCACCCGCCTCTTCTCCATGCGTTTCAATAAGGAGCGCGACGAGGCCGAGCCGACCCAGTCAGGGGGCGGTTTCACGATGGCCCGCTGAGGTCGCTTGCCTTGGGCAGGAGGTCGGCTAGGGTGGGAGAGTCATGCTCCGTCATCTCACCGCGCTTGTCCTCTTGCCGGCCATGGCTCTTGCCGGCGTCACCTTCGAGACTGATGCCCGTCCCGTCAACCGGGCGGCGCCTGGTTCCAGTTACGCCGATATGCTCGCCCGGATCACGCCCGCCGTCGTCAGCGTGCGTACCGCCGAAGTGATTCCGGCCTCGGTCCTCAAACGTTACAGCGGACGCATCGATCCGGATAAGGTCCTGCAGGATGCGCAGACCGGCGAGACGCTCCTGCCCACCGGGCTGGGCTCGGGCACGATCATCCATCCGGACGGCTACGTCATCACCAACCGCCACGTCGTGCTGCAGGAGAATCGTCGCAGCGTCGCCAATACCGTCATCGTGCAGCTCGCCGACCGCCGTGAATTCCGGGCCAAGGTGCTCGGGGTCGACGCCGGCACGGACATCGCCGTGTTGAAGATCGAAGGCAAGGGCCTGCCTTACGCCCGGTTCGCCGACAGCGACAAAGCCCGCGTGGGCGACGTCGTCTTCGCCATCGGCAATCCGCTCGACGCCGGTCTCACGGTCACTTCGGGCATCGTCTCGGCTTTGGGGCGTTCCGGCAAGCTGGGCATGGGCATGGCTTTCGAGGATTTCATCCAGACCGACGCCGCGATCAATCCGGGCAATAGCGGCGGGCCCCTGATCGACTTCGAAGGCCGCCTGCTCGGCATGAACACCGCCATCAAGTCCGGGACCGGCCTGAGCGTCGGCCTCGGTTATTCCATTCCGTCGAACCTCATCACCGCCGTCGCGCTCGATCTCGCCAACCAAGGGCGCGTCGTCCGCGGACTGATCGGCGTGCAGGGGGAGGATCTCTCTGTCGCCGAAGCCACCAAACTTTCACTGGGGAAGGCCGGCGGCGTCCGCCTCGTCGTCGTCTCCGATGAAATGCCGGCGGCCAAGGCCGGGCTGAAGATCGGCGACATCGTCGTCGGGCTCAACGGCAAGCCCGTCGAGAACTGGAATGAGATGCGTCTCGAGATCTCACGCCGTCGTCCGGGCGAGGTCCTGACCTTGAACTATATCCGGGAAGGCCGCGGCGCGCTGGCCCGCCTGACGGTCGCGGAACGTCCGCTCGACCGCTGAGCATGGGGGCGCTTTCGACATTTCGGAATCTGGCCGGCGGACGTCTGCCGCCGCTGACGCGCACGGCCTTGCTCTGCGGACTCAGCGTCTTCATCGCCGCTTTGGTCTTTTTCAGTCCCGGGGCAGGGGGGCGGCCGGCCGCACGTCCGCTGACCCAAGGCGTCCGGCTGGTCTCGCCCGGCGACGCCCGGACCGAAAGCGTCGTGCTCCTGGACAGCTCCGCGGTCTACCTGCCCTCGCCGGCGAAATCGTCCAAGGCCGGGCGGGGTGAGGTCGGCCAGCCTGAGGACGCCCCCTTCGCCGCCTCGCCGCCCATCCTGCAGTTCGATCCGGCCAAGCCGCTGGGTAAGGACTCCATGCTGCAGGTACCCCGCCAGACCGCCCCGGCCCCGGCGCAGGCGATCCCCCTCGTGGCTCAGGAGCCCCTGACGACTTTCGGCTCGGCTGGCTTTCGCGACGTCAAACTGTCGCCCCGGACGGCTTTCTTCGAAGTTTTACCGCTTCAAGGGGGTAATAATTCGATTATCAGCGGGAAAATCGAACACTTTGATGTTAAAAAAGATAACAATAACTCAATAAATGATAAAAACGCCCCACTGGGTGGCTATTTCGAGGTCATCTTGAGCGTGGACAGCCTGGGGCAAGCCCCCCTGGGGGCGGTTCTGCGGTCTTCGGGGTCAAAGGCCCACGATGAGGCTGTCCAGCGGTGGGCCGCTTCGGTCGAATGGGGTAAGCGGCTGCCTCCCGGGGTTTACCGGCTGATCGTAGGCCCCTGAGGGGCCGCCAAAAGGGTTGTAAAACCCTTGCAAAAAACCGCTTGACGGAGGGGGTTTCGATGGTCATTCAAACCCTTCCCTTCGCGTCTTCATGTACGTCGACGGTTCGCCCCTGTAGCTCAGTTGGCAGAGCGCGTCCTTGGTAAGGACGAGGTCGCTGGTTCAAATCCAGTCGGGGGCTCCATCACTTTCCACACACCAAACCTAACCACCTCCTCACCACCAAAAACCATGGCCAAAGAGAAGTTCAATCGCACCAAGCCTCACGTCAATGTCGGCACCATCGGCCACATTGACCATGGCAAATCGACCACCACCGCCGCCATCGTGGCCGTGCAGGCCCGTCGCGGCCTCGCCGAGACCAAGTCCTACGCGGAAATCACCAAGGGTGGTACCGTCCGTGACGCCACCAAGACCGTGACCATCGCCGCCTCGCACGTCGAGTACGAGTCCGTCAACCGTCACTACGCCCACGTCGACTGCCCGGGCCACGCCGACTTCGTCAAGAACATGATCACCGGCGCCGCCCAGATGGACGGTGCGATCCTGGTCGTCTCCGCCGCTGACGGCGTCATGCCCCAGACCAAGGAGCACATCCTCCTCGCCCGCCAGGTCGGCGTGCCGAAGATCGTCGTCTGGCTCAACAAGGTCGACCTCTCCGAGCCCGACCTGATCGACCTCGTCGAGATGGAAGTCCGCGACCTCCTCAACAAGTACAACTACGAAGGCGACACCGCTAAGATCGTCCGTGGTTCCGCCACCGCCGCCCTCGAAGGCACCCCGGAAGGCGAACAGTCCATCCAGGACCTCCTCGCCGCCCTCGACTCCGAGATCGCCGAGCCTAAGCGCGAAACCGACAAGCCCTTCATGATGTCCGTCGAAGACGTCTTCTCCATCACCGGTCGTGGCACCGTCGCCACCGGTCGTATCGAGCGCGGCGTCATCAAGGTCGGCGAAGAAATCGAAATCGTCGGTCTCCGCGACACCCTCAAGACCACCGTCACCGGCGTCGAAATGTTCCGCAAGGAGCTCGACCAGGGTCAGGCTGGCGACAACGTCGGTCTCCTCGTCCGTGGCTTCGAAAAGAGCCAGATCGAGCGTGGCCAGGTGCTCGCCAAGCCGGGTTCCATCAAGCCCCACACCGTCGCCAAGGCCCAGATCTACGTCCTCAAGCAGGATGAAGGCGGCCGTCACACCTCGTTCGCCAACAACTACCGCCCGCAGTTCTTCTTCGGTACCTGCGACGCGACCGGCACCGTCATCCTCCCGGAAGGCGTGGAAATGGTGATGCCTGGCGACAACGTCACGATCACGATCGAGCTGCAGAAGCCCGTCGCGATGGAAAAGGGCCAGCGCTTCGCTCTCCGCGAAGGTGGCAAGACCATCGGCGCCGGCCAGATCCTCGAAATCACCAAGTGATTTCCTGACCAAAAACGACCTACTACGGTGCCGAGGCCCCCTCAAAAGGGCCCCGGCATTCGTCTCTTTAACCACCAGTACAGGACGGTAGCTCAATTGGCAGAGTAGCGGTCTCCAAAACCGTTGGTTGTGGGTTCGACTCCCTCCCGTCCTGCCACTCTCACCACAACACCACCAGCATCATGTTCAGCTTCCTCGGACGCCTCCGCGCTTTCTGGAACGAGACCATCACCGAGGTCTTCGTCAAGGCTTCGTGGCCTACCGCCAAGGAGCTCGCCGACTCCACGCTGGTCGTGATCGCCGCCGTCGCCCTCCTGGGCGCCGTCGTCTTCCTCTGCGACTTCTCCCTCTCCAACTTCGTCCAGTTCGCGACCAAGCTCGTGCGCTGATCCGCCCCCATGTCCTCCCCCTCTGATTTCCGCTGGTACACCCTCCAGACCCTCTCGAACAACGAGAGCAAGGTGAAGCGACTGCTCGACAAGGCCATCAAGGACGAGGAGATGGGCGATTTCGTCGCCGAGATCCTGATGCCGGTGAAGACCGTCAAGGACTTCCGCAACGGCAAGAAGCGCGAGAGCGAGATGAAGCTCTATCCTTCGTACCTCTTCGTCCGCGCCCGTCTCTTCGACGACGAAGGCACGCTGCTCGAGGCTCCCTGGAGCTTCCTGCGCAAGACCGACGGCGTCATCGGCCTCATCGGCGGGCAGAATCCCGTCGCCCTCAAGACCGAGGAGATCAACACGATCCTCCAGCAGGTCGCCGACGCCGCCGACAAGGTGGTCCCGAAGATCACCTTCAACATCGGCGAGCGCGTCAAGATCACCGACGGTCCTTTCGCCAACCTGGCCGGCAACATCGACAAGATCGACGCCGACCGCGGCAAGCTCGAGGTCTCCGTGGACATCTTCGGACGCTCCACCCCGGTCGAACTCGAGTTCTGGCAGGTCGAACGCGACGACCGCGAGTGATCCCTTTTCATCAACCCAACCATCTAAACACCCACCATGGCTAAGAAAGTCGTCGGCGAAATCAGGCTCCAGCTCCCCGCGGGCGCCGCTAACCCTGCTCCTCCCGTCGGCCCCGCGCTCGGCGCGAAGGGCGTCAACATCATGGCGTTCTGTAAGGAATTCAACGCCAAGACCAAGGACCAGGCCGGCATGATCCTCCCGGTCATCATCTCCGTCTACCAGGACAAGTCCTTCACGTTCATCCTGAAGTCCCCGCCCGCTTCCGTCCTCCTCAAGAAGGCCGCGAAGATCGAGTCCGGCTCCAAGGTCCCGAACCGCGACAAGGTCGGCAAGGTCACCAAGAAGCAGCTCCTCGAGATCGTCGAGCTGAAGAAGAAGGACCTCAATGCCGTCAACCCGGACAACGCCGCCCGCATGATCGCCGGCACCGCGCGTTCGATGGGTATCGAAGTCATCGGTTAATTTCACCCAACCCTAATCCAACCAAAACCACTGCATCCCGCAGGAGACCAAAAGTCGCTATGAGCAAAAAACCCAGCAAGCGCTACCGCGCCGCCCTCCAGGTCGCCGACCTGAAGGCCAAGTATGACGTCACCCAGGCCGCCGAGATCATCAAGAAGATGCCCGGCGCCAAGTTCGACGAGACCGTCGAGATCTCCGCCTTCCTCGGCGTCGATCCCAAGCAGTCGGACCAGATGGTCCGCGGCACCGTCTCCCTCCCGAACGGTTCCGGCAAGAAGATCAAGGTCCTCGCTTTCACCGAGAACCCGGCCGAAGCCCTCGCCGCTGGCGCCGATTACGCCGGCCTCGCCGACCTGATCGCCAAGGTCAACGGCGGCTTCCTCGACTTCGACGTCGCCATCTCCACCGTCTCCGCGATGAAGGACGTCCGTCAGGTCGCCCGCGTCCTCGGTCCGAAAGGCCTCATGCCGAACCCGAAGTCGGGCACGGTCTCCGATGACCTCGCCAAGACCATCAAGGAAGTGAAGGCCGGTCGCGTCGAATTCAAGATGGATAAGACCGGCAACATCGTGATCGTCGTCGGCAAGAAGTCGTTCACCGCCGCCCAGCTCACCGAGAACGCCCAGGCCGCCCTGGCCGCCCTCGTCAAGGCCCAGCCCGCCGGCTTCTCCGGTGGCCGCTTCATCAAGTCGATCACCCTCAGCGCCAGCATGAGCCCCGGCGTCGCCGTCGACCTCAAGCCCTACTCGGCCGCCGTCGCGACCGCCTAATCATAACCACGCCCAAGCGAACCCACGAACATGCGCGCTGAAAAACAATTCCTCGTCGACGAAGTCGCCGCCCAGCTGGCCAGCTCCAACTACCTGCTGCTCGCCAACTTCACCGGCGTCACCGTCGAGAACGCGACCGCCGTCCGTAACCAGCTCCGTGCCCACGGCGCCGAGTACCACGTCGTCAAGAACAGCATCCTCAACATCGCCGCCAAGCAGGCGAAGCTGCCGGACATCTCCGCCCACCTGAGCGGCCACACGGCCCTCGTCACCGGCGGTAACAACCCGACCGGCGTCGCCAAGATCCTGGTCACCTTCTTCAAGGACTTCGCCAAGCTCGAAGTGAAGGGCGGCGTCCTGGACGCCAAGATCCTCACCAAGGCCGAAGTGGAATACCTGTCGAAGCTGCCGTCCCTCGACGGCATCCGCGCCCAGCTCCTCTCGCTGCTCTCCACCCCCGCCTCGCAGTTCGTCCGCCTCCTGGACGCCAAGCGCGAGAAGGACGAGAAGGCCGCCTAAACCCTTTCCTCGCGGAGGCGTCGCCATGTGGCGGCGTCCGAGCGGGGGGAATCCAAACCCAAATAAAACACACATCCAAAGAACCCCGGTTAGGGGCCTCGCGCCCTCAAATGTCCTTCAACGGACGCTAACCATTCAAGGAACCCAGATACCATGAGCAACATCACCAAAGACCAAGTCATCGAGTGGCTCAGCGCCCAGTCCGTCCTGGACATCGCTAACCTCGTGAAGGACCTCGAGACCAAGTGGGGCGTTTCCGCCGCCGCTCCTGTCGTCGTCGCCGCCGCCGGTGGCGCCGCCGCCGCCGCACCTGCCGAAGAGAAGACGACGTTCGACGTCATCCTCAAGGCCAAGGGCGCGACCCCGATCAATGTCATTAAGGAAGTCCGCGCCATCACCGGCCTGGGCCTCAAGGAAGCCAAGGACCTCGTCGACGGCGCCCCGAAGCCCGTCAAGGAAGGCGTGTCCAAGGACGAAGCCAAGGATATCGAGACCAAGCTCAAGGCCGCCGGCGCCGAGGTCGAGGTCAAGTAATCCGTCTTCCGACGCACATCTGCAGAGCGGGGAGGGTAGCACCCTCCCGGGTCCGGCGACCCCTCCCCGCTTTTTCTTTCCCACGGCCGCCTAGTCCGACCCCACCAGGCAAACCAGTCAGCACCACCGAAACAACCCGACACTCCGAGCCCACCTTCACCAGCCATGCCTCAAGAGCGCAAAAACTTCGGTAAACTACGCGAAGTCATCCCTCCGCCCAACCTGATCGAGAACCAGATCTTCTCGTTCAACGATTTCCTGCAGTTGGACGAATCCGCGTCCGCCCGCAAGAACGTCGGCCTGGACGCGGTCTTCCGCGAGGCCTTCCCGGTGGAGAGCAACAACGGCAACTTCCGTCTCGAGTACCTCGAGTACGGCTTGGTCCTGCCCAAGCAGACCGAACTCGAGTGCATCCGCGAAGGCACGACCTACGCGATCTCGGTGATGCTCAAGCTCCGCCTCCGTGAGAAGGGCGCCTTCAAGGACGAAGAGATCCTGATGGGCGAGATCCCGATGATCACCGACCGCGGCTCCTTCATCGTCAACGGCGCCGAGCGCGTCGTCGTCTCCCAGCTCCACCGCTCCCCGGGCATCTGCTTCGAAGAGTCCGCCCACACGAGCGGCAAGATGCTCCACGCCTTCCGCATCATCCCTGACCGCGGCACTTGGATCGAAGTCCAGTTCGACCAGAACGACCTGCTCTGGGTCTACCTCGACCGCCGCCGCCGTCGCCGCAAGTTCCTCGTCACGACCCTCCTCCGCGCCTTCGGTTACAAGGACGACAAGGACATCCTGGCCCTCTTCTACCAGCATCGCGAACTGACGGCCAAGGCCGCCCTCGAACTCGACCCGGAAGAACTTTCCCAGCTCGTCTACGCCGACCCGATCGTCGACGTCGAGACCGGCAAGGTCGTCGCCAAGCAGTACGACAAGCTCTCCCGCGAGACCCTCAAGGAGATCCACAAGCAGCTTCCGAAGCAGAAGTTCGGCGTCTTCGACACCGCCTTCGACAACGGCTCCATCATCCTCTCGCTCCGTAAGGACATCGGCGCCGTCCGTAACGAGGAAGAAGCCCTCAAGGAGATCTTCCGCAAGCTCCGCCCCGGCGAGCCCGTCAACGTCAAGGGCGCCCGCGCCCACATGCAGCGCCTCTTCCAGGATCCGCTCCGTTACGACCTCGGTCGCGTCGGCCGCTACAAGCTCAACCAGAAGCTGAGCCTCAACGTCTCGCTCGACACCCGCACGATCACCCCGGAGGACATCGTCGAAGCCACCAAGCTCCTCTGCAAACTGAGCGCCGGCGACGGCGCGATCGACGACATCGATCACCTCGGTTCCCGCCGTGTCCGTAACGTCGGCGAGCTCCTCGCCAACCAGTGCCGCGCCGGCCTCAAGAACGTCGTCAAGACGGTCAAGGCCCGCATCAACGAATACGACCAGAGCGTCGACTCGATCACCCCGCAGAAGCTCGTCAACCCGAAGCCCTTCGGCAATTCGATCCGCGAGTTCTTCGCCCGCAGCCAGCTGTCCCAGCTGATGGACCAGATCAACCCGCTGGCCGAGCTGACGCACAAGCGTCGTCTCTCCGCCCTCGGGCCCGGCGGCCTCAACCGTGACCGCGCCGGCTTCGAAGTCCGCGACGTCCATCCGTCCCACTACGGCCGCATCTGCCCGATCGAGACCCCGGAAGGTCCGAACATCGGCCTCATCAACTCGCTTTCCACCTACGCCCGCATCAACGAGTTCGGCTTCATCGAAGCCCCGTACCGTAAGGTCGTGCGCGGCAAGGTCTCCAGCCAGGTCGAGTTCATGACCGCGGACCAGGAAGAGAAATTCAAGGTCGCCCAGGCCAACTCCGAACTCGACGACGCCTCCCGCCTCAAGGGCAAGGTGACCGTCCGTTTCCGCGACGACATCCTCGAAGTGGATCCGGAAGACGTCGACTACATGGACGTCTCCCCGCAGCAGGTCGTCTCCGTCGCCGCCGCCCTCATCCCCTTCCTGGAGCATGACGACGCGAACCGCGCGCTCATGGGTTCCAACATGCAGCGCCAGGGCGTGCCCCTCGTCGTGACCGAAGCCCCGTTCGTGGGCACCGGCCTCGAACGTCGCGTCGCGATCGACTCGAAGACCGTCATCGTCTCCGAAGGCCCCGGCATCGTCGCCGCCGCCGACTCCCGCCGCATCATCGTCACGAAGGACGGCGAAGTCGCCCCCGCCCAGCTCGAGAACAAGAAGTTCAAGAGCGAGCCGGCCAAGGGCGTCTACGTCTACGACCTCCGCAAGTTCCTCAAGACCAATTCCTCCACGTGCTTCAACCAGCGTCCGCTGGTCCGCCGCGGCGACAAGGTCAAGCAGGGTGACATCATCGCCGACGGCGCCGCCACCGACAAGGGTGAGCTCGCCCTCGGTCGGAACGTCCTCGTCGGCTTCATGCCGTGGAACGGCTACAACTTCGAAGACGCGATCCTGCTCTCCGAACGCATGCTCACGGACGACGTCTTCACGTCCGTCCACATCGAGGAATTCGAAGTCACCGCCCGTGACACGAAGCTCGGGCCTGAGCAGATCACCCGCGACATCCCGAACCTCGGCGAGGAAGCCCTGCGCAACCTCAACCGTGACGGCGTCATCCGCATCGGCGCCGAAGTGAAGCCCGACGACATCCTCGTCGGTAAGATCACCCCGAAGTCCGAAGGCGACCTCGCTCCCGAAGAGAAGCTCCTCCGCGCCATCTTCGGCGAGAAGGCCCGCGACGTGAAGGACACCTCCCTCCGCGTGCCCTCCGGCATCTCCGGCATCATCATGGACGTCAAGGTCTCCTCCCGTACCGACAAGGACGACGGCCGCCTCTCGCCCAACGACCAGCGCCGCGCCCTGAAGAAGGTCAACGAAGAGTACCGCACGGCCGACTCCCGCCTCCGCGAAGAGATGACCGAGTCCCTCTCGAACATCCTCCTCGGCGAGAAGATCCCGCTCGACGTCAAGAACTCCGAGACCGGCGAAGCCATCATCCCGGCCAACCGCAAGATCACCAAGACCCTCCTCCGCCGCCTGGCTTCCGTCTCTCGTTCCATCGAGATGAACGACTCGCCGGTGAAGCAGAAGATCCGCCAGATCGTCGACGGCTACCACCGTCGCTTCGACGAGCTTGAGCAGGAGCGCGCCCGCAAGGTCGAAGCCATCGAACAGGGCATCGACGAAGGCGGCGCCATCAAGAACGTCAAGGTGTACATCGCCACCAAGCGCAAGATCCAGGTCGGCGACAAGATGGCCGGTCGTCACGGCAACAAGGGCGTCGTCGCCCGCATCGTGCCGGTCGAAGACATGCCTTACCTCGCCGACGGCACCCCCGTCGACATCTGCCTCAATCCGCTCGGCGTTCCTTCCCGAATGAACGTCGGTCAGGTCCTCGAGACGCACCTCGGTTGGGCTTGTTCCAAGCTCGGCCTCAAGATGGCCACCCCCATCTTCGACGGCATCCCCGAGAAGCAGATCCGCGAATACCTCAAGCAGGCCGAACTCCCCGAGACGGGCAAGGCGATGCTCATCAACGGTCACACCGGCGAAGCGTTCGACCAGGACGTCGTCGTCGGCTACATCTACATGATGAAGCTGAACCACCTCGTCGCGGACAAGATCCACGCCCGCGCCACCGGTCCGTACAGCCTCATCACGCAGCAGCCTCTCGGCGGCAAGGCCCAGTACGGCGGCCAGCGTTTCGGCGAAATGGAAGTCTGGGCCCTCGAAGCCTACGGCGCCGCCTACACGCTGCAGGAACTCCTCACGGTCAAGTCCGACGACGTCGCCGGACGTACCAAGATCTACGAGCAGCTCGTCAAGGGTGACAACACCCTCGTCAGCGGCACGCCCCAGTCCTTCAACGTGCTGATGAAGGAGATGCAGGCCTTGTGCCTGGATGTCCGCCTCGGCTCCACCACCGCCCCCACCCCGGATCGTAACTGAGCGTCCGACGTAACCACACCCAGACCTTAACAGACATGATTCACCCGGAGCACACCCCCGAGTTCACCGCCAACGAGACGAAGGAACAGTCCTTCGATTTCGTCTCCATCTCGATCGCCTCGCCTGAGGAGATCGTCCAGTGGACGGGCGAACAGTTCCTCGACGAACTCGACGAACACGGCAACCGCAAGGTCAAGGGCCTCAAGGAAGTAAAGAGCCCTGAGACCATCAACTACCGCTCGTTCAAGCCCGAGCCGAACGGCCTCTTCTGCCAGCGCATCTTCGGCCCGGTCCGCGACTACGAATGCTACTGCGGCAAGTACAAGAAGGTGAAGTACAAGGACGTCGTCTGCGACAAGTGCGGCGTCGAAGTCACCGTCTCCCGCGTCCGTCGCGAGCGCATGGGCTACATCCGCCTCGCCATCCCGGTCTCCCATATCTGGTTCCTGAAGAGCATGCCCAGCCGTCTGTCGCTGATGCTCGACATGACCACCCGCCAGCTCGAGCAGGTCATCTACTACCAGAAGTACCTGGTCGTCGACCCGGGCGCCACCGGCATGGAAGAGAAGGAACTCCTCGACGAGGAATCCTACCGCCGCGCCGTCGAACAGCACGGCCCTGACGCCTTCAAGGCCCGCATGGGCGCCGAAGCCCTCCAGCAGCTCCTCAAGAAGATGGATCTCGCCTCCACGGTCGAGAACCTCCGCGACCAGCTCCGCTCCACGCGCTCCAAGCAGATCAAGAAGAAGATCGCCCGCCGCATGAAGATCATCCAGGGCTTCCTGGCTTCCGGCAAGCGCCCTGAGCACATGATCCTGACGGTGCTCCCGGTCATCCCGCCGGACCTCCGTCCGCTCGTTCCCCTCGAAGGCGGCCGTTTCGCCACCTCCGACTTGAACGACCTCTACCGTCGCGTCATCAACCGCAACAACCGCCTGAAGCAGCTCATCCAGATGAAGACGCCCGACGTCATCATCCATAACGAGATGCGCATGCTCCAGGAAGCCGTCGACGCCCTCCTCGACAACGGCCGCCACGGCAAGCCGGTCAAGGACCGCGACCGTCAGCTGAAGTCCATCTCGGACATGCTGAAGGGTAAGCATGGTCGTTTCCGCCAGAACCTCCTCGGTAAGCGCGTCGACTACTCCGGCCGCTCCGTCATCGTCATCGGACCTGAGCTCAAGCTCAACCAGTGCGGTCTCCCGAAGAAGATGGCCCTCGTCCTCTTCGAGCCGTTCATCATCCGCCGCCTCAAGGAGCTGGGCTTCGCCCACACCGTCCGCGGCGCCCGCAAGCACATCGAACAGAAGAAGCCCGAAGTCTGGGATATCCTGGAAGAAGTGACCAAGGGTCACCCGGTGTTCCTCAACCGCGCGCCGACGCTCCACCGTCTGTCCATCCAGGCCTTCGAGCCCATCCTCATCGAGGGTGACGCGATCCGCCTCCACCCGCTCGTCTGTACCGCTTACAACGCGGACTTCGACGGTGACCAGATGGCCGTCCACGTCCCGCTGTCCTTGGAAGCCATCATGGAGTGCAAGCTCCTGATGATGTCCACGAACAACATCTTCTCGCCGTCCAGCGGTAAGCCGATCCTCACGCCGTCCCAGGACATCGTGCTCGGTGCCTACTACCTGACGCTCGAACCCGCCGACAAGCCGGCGGCCAACACCCATCTGCCGGTGCTGGGCTCCGTGTCCGAGGCGACGTTCGCCGAAGCCGAAGGCTCGCTCCACCTGCATGACTGGGTCCGCTTCGCCAACCCGGACTTCAACCGCAAGACCGTCCACGGCGAGACCAACGGCAGCACGATCGTCACCACGGTCGGCCGCATCATCTTCAACACCATCTGGCCTTCCGAACTCGGCTTCTTCAACGAGACCGTGAAGAAGGGCCAGCTCGGCGACCTGATCCTGAAGACCTACAAGTATTGCGGCCGCGAGGCTTCGATCCCGGTGCTCGACGCGCTCAAGGAGACCGGCTTCCGCATCGCGACCAAGGCCGGCATCTCCATCGGCGTGAACGACATGATCTACCCGAAGGAGAAGGAAGGCCTCGTCCGCGAAGCCACCGCCAAGGTCCGCGAATTCCAGCGCCAGAACGAGTCCGGCACGATCACCAACGACGAACGTCGTAACAAGGTCGTCGACACCTGGTCCGGCGCCACCGACGCCATCGCGCAGTCGGTGTACACCACGCTCTCGCAGTCCGCGAAGGTGGCCGGCGTGAAGAAGGGCGACCCCCGCCACGCCCACCGCATGCTCATCAACCCGGTGTACGTCCTCATGGACTCCGGCGCGCGTGGTAACAAGGCGCAGGTGAAGCAGCTCTGCGGCGCGCGCGGCCTGATGGCCAAGCCCTCCGGTGAGATCATCGAACGCCCGATCTTGTCCTCCTTCCGCGAAGGCCTCTCGGTCCTCGAGTACTTCATCTCGACGCACGGCGCCCGTAAGGGTCTGTCCGACACCGCGCTGAAGACCGCCGACGCCGGTTACATGACCCGTAAGCTCTGCGACGTGGCCATGGACGTCATCGTCACGGATTCCCGCGACGTGGCCCCCGGTTCCGAAGTCATCACGCTCGGCGACGCCGCCCTCGGCCGTCACCTGGCCGCCGACGTCGCGAACCCCTCCGGCGCCGCCAAGCTCCTCGCGAAGTCCGAAGCCCCGCTCACGGAAGAGCTGATGGCCAAGCTCCGCGACGCCGGCGTCGACCGCGTCCACGTGCACATCCCGAACGGCGTCTGGAAGACCCCGATCTACGACGGCGACGAGCTCCTCGTCTCCCTCTCCGAACGCATCGTGGGCCGCTGCCCCTCCGAAGACGTCACGAACCCGCTCAATCCTTCCGAAGTCATCGTGAAGGCCGGCGAGCTCATCGACGAAGTCCTCGCCAAGCGCATCGAGACCGTCGGTCTCGACCGCGTCAAGGTCCTCTCTCCGCTCACGCACATGAACGTGAACGCGATCCCGCCCACCTCCTACGGCCTCGATCCTTCGACCGGCCGCATGGTCGAACGCGGCACCGCGGTCGGCATCATCGCCGCCCAGTCCATCGGTGAGCCGGGCACCCAGCTGACCATGCGTACGTTCCACATCGGTGGCGTCGCGCAGCTGAAGACCCCGGAAATCAAGTCCAAGGGCAAGGGCCTCGTCCAGTACGTCGACCTCACCACGGTCGCCGTCGGCGACAAGTTCATCGCCGTCAACGGCAACGGCTCGATCCGCCTCCTCAACGAGGCCGGTTCGCCGACCGAGGAATACCGCATCGTCGCCGGCTCGGTCGTCGGCGTCCAGGACGGCAAGTCGGCCGAGAAGGGCGTGCTCATCGCCGCCTGGGATCCGAACTCCACCCCGATCATCGCCAACGGCGACGGTAAGATCCGCCTCGTCGACATGATCTCGGGCGTGACCTTCACCGAAGAACGCGACCCGTCGAACAACACGTTCTACAAGTCCGTCATCGAGCACTCCGACGAGCAGAATCCCCAGATTCAGATCATCGGCGCCAACGGCAAGGAAGTCGGTTCCTTCTCCATCCCGGCCGGCGCCCGCGTTGAAGTCGACGAAGGCGACAAGGTCGCCCGCGGCTCCATCGTCGCCAAGATCCCCCGTCAGGCCGCCAAGACCCAGGACATCACCGCCGGTCTGCCGCGCATCTCCGAGCTCTTCGAGGCCCGTCCTCCGAAGGACGCCGCCGAGATCGCCAAGATCGACGGCACCGTCCGCTTCGAGCCTTCCGTCCGCGGCAAGAAGCGCCTCGTCATCGCCGACTCCATCGGCCGCGAAGAGGAGCACCTCATCCCGCACGGCAAGCACATCATCGTCGCCGCCGGCGACAAGGTGAAGCAGGGCCAGGTCCTTACCGACGGCGCCGTCGACCCGCACGACATCCTCGACATCCTCGGCCAGTCCAAGGTGCAGGATTACCTCATCACCGAAATTCAGAAGGTGTACCGCACCCAGGGCGTCGTGATTAACGACAAGCACATCGAAATCATCGTCTCGCGCATGCTCCGCAAGGTCCGCATCACCGAGCCGGGCGACTCCGATTACCTCTGGGGCGAACAGGTCGACCGCACTCTCCTCGCGGAGAACAACCGCTCCATCAACGAGCGCGGCGGTCAGATCGCGGAATCCGAGCCGATCCTCCTGGGCATCACCAAGGCCTCCCTCGAGACCGAGTCCTTCATCTCGGCCGCCTCCTTCCAAGAGACGACCCGCGTCCTCACCGACGCCGCCACGATGGCCAAGCGCGACAACCTGACCGGCTTCAAGGAGAACGTGATCATGGGTCACCTCGTCCCCGCCGGCACCGGTCTGCCTGCTTACCGTCGCATCCGCGTCTTCCAGACCCCGACCCCGGTCTAATCTAGGCCACCTTGGTCTTCCCGCAGACCCCGCCCAGAAGGGCGGGGTCTTTGTTTTGGGGGTTTTCCCGCTGTTTGGGGGTTGATGCCTCCCCCTGATTTGCCTATCA
>CALPIW020000004.1 GCA_943323725.2 Polynucleobacter meluiroseus
CGAGGGAGACCGAGAAGTGCTGGGTATCCTTCTGGCTGGCCGGGGAGCTCAGGCGACGGCGGTCGACGAGGCAGGCCGGGAACGGGTTGTTCTTGTCGTAAGGAGCGGACATGAAAGTACCCCGCAGGATGCCTAGCGGGGTACTGATGCAAACCTCTTTTGGAGGCGGGCTTACTTCCAGACCTTCACCCAGTCGATGTCGACGTCGTCGGGGAGGCTTTTGAGGATCAGCTTCGGGCGATCCTGCTCTTCGATGCGATGCGTCAGGGTGAGCGACATGGGGCGGACGAACTCCTTCCGGTCCAGCTTATGGACGGCCTTACCATCAAGGTACCAGGTGAAGCCCTTGTCGGTCCAAAGGATGCCGTAGGTGTGGAACTTCTTGGAAATATCCGTGAACTTGCCGATCGCCTTGTCGGGCCGGAAATCTTGCGCTCCCGAGTCGAGGACGGCGCGGGCCCAGGGGCTGACGCGCTCCTTGCCGGTGCCATGGAACGACGTGGTGATGCTGGGCGGAGTCTTGTCGTCGTCGGTCGAGAGGCGGAAAGCCCCCGCATGTCCGTCGCCGGCGTGCATCCGCATGGAAGCCTCGAAATAGCCGAACTGCTGGCTGAACTTCCCGCGCGAGGAGAGCGTGTTGGTCTGGATCATGTCGTCCTTGACCTTGAGCCCGATGCGCAGCGCGCCGCCTTTGCCGACTTTGACGAAGGTGAACACTTCGCGGGCGCCACTGACGCTCCACTTGGCTTCATCGAGCTTGTCGCCGTCGAAATCGTCGGAGAAGGCCAGCTTCTTGCCGGCGGAGGGATCGGCGGCAAAGGCCGCCGCGCCGACGAGTAATAGGAGATAGGGGAATCGCATGGTAATTATTTCCAGACCTTGACCCAGTCGATGTCGATGTCGTCCGGCAAGTTTTTGAGCACCAGTTTCGGGCGCTCCCACTCGCCGATGCGGTGGGTAAACTGCAAGGTCATCGGCGCGGCGATAGGCGTCCGGTCGACCTTGTGGATCTGCTTGCCGTTGACGAACCAGGTGAAGGTCTTTTCGGTCCAAAGGATACCGTAGGTGTTGAACTTCTTGGAGGGCTCGCCTCCCTTGAGGATCTTCTTGCCCGAGGCGTCGGAGCGGAGGTCATGCTGGCCTTTGTCGTCGAGGTAACGCGCCCAAGGGGCGAGGTAGTCTTCACCGGTGCCTTCCCACAGCGCGAGGATGAAAGGGACCACCTTCTCGTCCTTGCCGCGGATGGACATGTTACCGGTGTGGCCGGGGTTGGCGTTCATGCGGATCGAGGCCTCGAAGTAACCGTTGACCTGCTCATGCTTGCTGCGGATCCCGTTGGTCTGGATCATGTCTTCACGCTTGATGAGCGTGATGCGGAGGGCCTTCGATTTGCCGACCGTGACGAAGGACATCGCGGTAGGCTCGCCCATCGTGGCCCACTTCGTGGCGTCGAGGGCCGGACCGTCGAACTCATCGGAGAACGCCAGCTTCATGTTCGAAGCCGGGTTGACGGCGCTCAGGGTGGCCGTGAAGGCGAGGAGGCTGAGGAGTTTCTTCATGGGATGGAGGGACGAAAGAGCGAGACTCAGGGAATCTTGAAGACCTTGACCCAGTCGACCTGCATCGGCTCAGGGCCCAGCTTCGGATTCATGAAGTCCTTGAGGAGGCCGCCTTCCGGCAGATGCTGGTAGAACTCGAGGTACATCGGCTCCTTCGGAATCGGGCGGGAAAGCTTGTGGACCTGCCGACCTTCGACGTACCAGATGTAACTGGTGGCGTTCCACTGCAGTCCGTAGGTGAGGAACTTCTTGTAGGACTTGCCGCCGTCCATCGCGATCACCTTCTCCTTGGGGGCGAGGCGTGTGGCGCCATCCTCATCGAAGATATTCAGGACGGGCTCGATGCGGTCGGCGCCGTTGAAGACGAAATGCATCGAAGCCGCGGGCGCCTTCGTCATATTCTCGTTGCGGATGCCGAAGACCGTCCAGCCGCGGTTCTTGGACTGCACGGCGCGGATCGAAGCCTCGAAGTAACCCTGACCGTGGGTGAACTTCTTGGAAGTGTGGGCGTTGCTGCCGTTCCAGAAACCGGCCTTGTCCTTGGGGGTCGTCTCGATCTGGAGCTTGCCATCGACCACGCGAGCCTGGCCGCTGATATTCCAATTCTTCTTCAAATCGTAGTCTTTGGCGTCGAAGTTATCCTCCCAGACCGGCTTCAGGCCGGCATTAGGAGCGGCGCCCAAGGACAGGGCTACCACCAGGGAGAAAAGCGGAAGGGCTTTCATGAAAGAGGGATGAATTAAGTAAATCCGGTGTGCAGGGGGAAGCAAGCCCAGGCGGGTCACTGGTAGACCTTCACCCAGTCCACGCGCATCGGTTCCGGGCCCATTTTAGGGTCCTTGAAGCTCTTGAGAAGGCCGGCCTCGGGAAGGCGATCATGGCTGAGCGCAATATACATGGGTTTCGGCGTGGCCGGGACGGTGGGCGTCCGCAGGGTGTAGGCCAAGCGACCATCCACGTACCATTTGTAATCGGAAGGACTCCACTGAAAGCCGAACTTGTGGAACTTCTTGCTGTAAGTGTCGTCACGCGGGATCGGATTCTCCTTCGGCTCCAGAGTGCGCCCCCGCTCCTCATTGACGATCCAAAGGCTGAGGGTGACGACCGTGCCGCCGCCATTACTGAACCCCATGCCCGCCGACGGGTTGCGGCGATCTTCGTTGCCGATCGAAAATCCGCAGCCGTGGCCGCCGGTCTGCACGAACAGGATGGAGGCCTCGATGAAGCCGTACTTCGAACTGTACTTGCCCTTCGTGCTGACGTTCGAACCGCGCCAGAACATCGGCTTGGAACCGGGCGTGATCTCGAGCGAGAGCTGACCGTCCACGATACGCACGCCGTTGGCGTTGCCGATATTCCACTTCTTCTTGTCGAGCTCCTTGTCATTGAACTCGTCGGACCAGACCAGCTTCAGACTGGTTTCCGGCCCCGCGCACAGGGAGGCGACGCAAAGGAACAGCGACAGGAGACGTGAGAGGGGCACGACCATAGGGGGATACCCCTAATAAAAACCCTCAGACCCAAGGAGCAAGCCTTGGCTACCCTACCCCCGCTCAGTTCTCGAAAATCGAGTCGATTTCCTTACGGGATAGCGGGCGGCAGTCCCCCAAGGGCATCTTGCGCAGGACCAGGCCGCCGATCTGGAAACGACGGAGGGTCTTCACGTGGAAGCCAAAGATCTCGAAGAGGCGGCGGATCTCGCGCTTACGTCCCTGGTCGAGGTGGACCTCGAGATGGGCGGCGTGATCGGGATGGCGGATGACCTTCTTGAAGCGCAGGTGCTCCCCTTCTTCGACGGCGCCTTTGAGCAGGCGAGGCGTGAGGGTCGGGTCGTAGTCGCGGTTAAGGACGATCTCGTAGCGTTTGATGACGCCGCCGGAGGGGTGCATGACCTTGTTGGCGAGTTCGCCGTCGTTGGTCAGGATGAGCAGGCCTTCGGAGTCCTTGTCGAGGCGACCGACGCAGAAGAGACGCAGCGAGCCGTATTCCGGCGGGACCATGTCGAAGACGGTCTGGCCGCCGTGCGAGTCGTCATTGGTGCAGAGATAGCCGCGCGGCTTGTTCATCATCAGCACCACCGTCCGGTTGAGCGGCTTGATGTGCTGGCCCTGGCAGATGACCGTGTCCACGGCCGGGTCGACGGGCTGGCCGGTGACCGCCAGCTTCCCGTTGATCATCACGGACCCCGAGGCGACCAGCCGCTCCGCCTCACGACGGGAGCAGACCCCCGCCTGGGCGAGGAACTTGTGAATACGCATGGGTCCTTCGGAAGGCACGCCCTACCCTTTGAGGCTTTTGCCCCGCAGGGCGAGACAATCATCCGACGGCGGGCCGAAGGACTTTTCTCGCCCTCGGCGGGCTGGTCGTCTTAGTCCTCACCCATGCGCCTCATCGACGGAAACGCCATCGCCCAACAAGTCCTCGCCGAAGTCAAGGAACGCGTCGCCAAGCTCGCCCCGGTCGTACCCCACGTGGCCTTCGTGCGCGTCGGCGATGACCCCGCCTCGGTCTCCTACGTCACCAAGAAGCAGAAGACCGCCGCCGAAGTCGGCATGAAGGCCTCGTTGCAGCTCTTCCCGGAGACGGTCTCGAAGGAGGAGCTTTTCGCCCACCTCGACGCCCTCAACGCCGACAAGTCGGTCCACGGCATCCTGATCCAGGCTCCCCTACCCAAGCACCTGCCGGAGACCGAGGTCTTCAACCGCGTCTCGCCCGACAAGGATGTCGACGGCTTCGGCACGCAGAGCATCGGCCGGCTCGTCCAGGAACTCCCCGGCGCCTTCGCCGCCTGCACCCCCGCCGGAGTCATCGAACTCCTCCGCCGCTCCGGCGTCGAGACCGCCGGCAAGCACGCCGTCGTCGTCGGCCGCTCGCTCATCGTCGGCAAGCCCGCCGCCGCCCTGCTGCTCGCCAAGGGCTGCGACTGCACCGTCACCATCGCCCACTCCCGCACCAAGGACCTGCCCGGCATCGTGCGTCAGGCCGACATCATCGTCGCCGCGATCGGCAAGCCCCGCTTCATCACCGCCGACATGGTCAAGCCCGGCGCGGTCGTCATCGACGTCGGCATCAACCGCGTGCCCGACGCCACCAAGAAGACCGGCTACCGCATCGTCGGCGACGTCGACTTCGACGCCGTGTCCCCGCAGTGCGAAGCCATCACGCCCGTCCCCGGCGGCGTCGGCCCGATGACCGTCGCGATGCTCATGAAGAACACGCTCGACGCCTGCGAGCGCGCCCAAGCCCGTGGCTAACCCGCCCCCGATCCCGCCGCCTCCCGCGGGATTCTGGTGGCGCACCTTGGCCTGCCTGGCGGACATCATCCCGCTGATGGTCCTCGGCTGGGCCTTGGCCGGACTCATGGCCGGCCCCGAAGAACTCGCCGCCCGCCAGCAGGCGGATGACTGGACCAAGCGCTTCACGGAACAATACGTGAAAGCGATCAAGAGCGGCTCCCCGCGCGACCTGCAGCTCATCAAGGACATGGCGCTCAATCCGAAGGAAGCGGACGTCCAAGCCTTCACGACTTGGTATTCCTTCCAAGGCAACGTGTGCTTCGTCACGATGCTCCTCGCGCTCGCCTTGCAGGAATGGCTCCTCGCCGGCCGCACCCTCGGCAAACGCATCTTCAACCTCCGGACGATCGGACTGCCCGACGCCGAGGCGCCCGGCTTCCTCCCTTCTTTGCTGCGCTCGGCATGGAAGGCGGCGTTCTTCGCGCTACCCAATCCTTTCTTCATGCTGCTCGGCATCGTGAACTTCCACGTGCCGCTCTTCCGCCGCGACAAGCGGGCGTGGCACGACCTGTGGACGCGTACGCAGGTCGTCGACGGCAAGGGAGACTGACCCATCCATGCGCCTCGCCCTGCTCCTACTGACCTTGGCGAACGCCCTCGCGGCGGCGGACCTGACGTTGCCACCGCTGACCGACCAAGGGCCGCAACCGGGCAAGCGCGCGGCCGTCACGGCACCCGAATACGCCGGCACGAAGGTACGCCACCTGATCGCCCTGCCGGATGACTGGACGCCCGACTGGCAGACCAAGGGCAAGCGCTGGCCGGTGATCGCCGAATACACCGGTAATTACTTCCCGACCTCCGGTTCGACCGGCGAAGTCGAAGGCGCCGCCCTCGGCTACGGCCTGGCGCGGGGCCGGGCCATCTGGGTCGTGTTGCCCTACGTCGCCAAGGACCGGCAGAAGAACGAGCGCACCTGGTGGGGCGAGATCGACGCCACGGTCGGTTACGCCAAAGCGAACCTCCCGCGGATCTGCGCGGAGTTCGGCGGCGACCCCAAGAAGGTCGTGCTCTGCGGCTTCTCCCGCGGCGCCATCGGCGTCTCGTTCCTCGGCCTGCACGACGACGAGGTCGCCCGGCTCTGGTGCGGCCTCTGGGCCCACGACCACTTCGACGGCATGCTGGAATGGAAGGGCCACGCCTGGGGTTCGCCGCTGGCCCGCTATCGCGAAGAGGCGACGGTCCGCCTGCGCCGCCTCGCCGGCCGGCCGCTGCTCGTCACCCAAGCAGGCGCGGAGACCAAAAAGTTCATCTCCTCCGTCGCGCCGACGAACGTGGAATTCCTCAACGTCGACATGGCCGCGCACTTCGGCGGCTTCCCCAACGACTTCGTGAAGCACCCGCATAACGACCGCTGGCCTCTGCGCGACGGGCCGGCGACCGAGACCGCGCGGGCGTGGTTCACGCGCGTCACCGCGGCGGAGCCGCCGACCAAGTAAGCGGGCACAAAAAAGGCCCCGGGGTGAGCCGGGGCCTTGTTCGGTGAAGTCAGCCGGGGTTAGCCCTGGCCGCCTTCGCTGTCACCGCCGCGTTCGCGGAAGGGACGGCGCTCGCCACGGTCCGGACGGTCGCCACGGGGGCGGTCCATCGGCTTCGGGGCCGGGGCGTATTCGCGACCTTCCTTCTCGGCGATGGCGGCGCGGCGCGAGAGGCGCACGCGGCCCTTGTCGTCGATACCGACGCACTTGACGATGATCTCGTCGCCGAGCTTGCAGATGTCCTCGACGCGCTCGACGCGGTGGTCGGCGAGTTCGGAGACGTGCACGAGGCCTTCCTGGCCGGGGAGGCATTCGACGAAGGCGCCGAATTCCTTCACGGAGCGGATGATACCCTTGTAGGTCTTGTTGATCTCGATCTGGGCCGAGAGGAGGTTGACCTCATTGACCGCGCGGGCGAGGGACTCGCCGTCGGTCGCGAAGATCGTGACCCAACCGGAGTCGTCCTGGTCGATGTCGAGCTGGCAACCGGTGTATTCCGTGATGCGCTTGATGTTCTTGCCGCCCGGGCCGATGAGGGCGCCGATCTTGTCCGCCGGGATCTTGATGCGGTGGGTGCGGGGAGCGCAGGACTTCAGCTCGGCGCGGGTGGCCGGCATGGTCTTGAACATGATGTCCAGGATGGCGTCGCGGGAGACCTTGTTCTGGGCGATGGCTTCCTTGGCGATGCTCATCGGGAGACCGTGGATCTTAAGGTCCAGCTGGAAGGCGGTGATGCCTTCGCGGGTGCCGCAGATCTTGAAGTCCATGTCGCCGTAGTGGTCTTCGGCGCCGATGATGTCGGTGAGCACGCGGTGCTTCACGATCTTACCGGCGGCGTCTTCGGTCACGAGACCGCAGGAGATGCCGGCGACCGGGGCCTTGATGGGCACGCCGGCGTCGAGGAGGGCGAGGGTGCCGCCGCAGACGGAAGCCATCGAGGTGGAACCGTTGGACTCCATGATCTCGGAGACGAGACGGATGGAGTACGGGAAGTCCTGCTCGGACGGGAGGACGGAGAGCAGCGAGCGCTCGGCGAGGTTACCGTGGCCGGTTTCGCGGCGGGAGGTCATGCCGAAACGGCCGGTCTCACCCACCGAGAAGGGCGGGAAGTTGTAGTGCAGGAGGAACGAGCGCTTGCTCGGGCCGCCGGTGATGGCGTCGACTTCCTGGGCGTCCTTGGAGGTGCCGAGGGTGGCGAGGACGAGACCCTGGGTCTCGCCGCGCTGGAAGAGCGAGGAACCATGGACGCGCGGGAGCACGTCGACTTCGCAGGAGATGGCGCGGAGATCCAGCGGCTTGCGGCCGTCGGCGCGTTCGCCGCTCTGGATGATGGCGTTGCGGTAGACCTTCTCCTGGAGCTTCTCGAAGGCCATCTTGATCTGGCGGGAGTCGAAGACGTCGCCGAGTTCGGCCTTGCAGGCGGCCTTGGCCTTCTCGACCACGGCCTTCACGGCGTCGCCGCGTTCCTTCTTGGAAGCGAGGAAGATCGCCTTCTTGAGCTGGTCGCCTTCGGCGGCCACGCGTTCGCAGATGGCGAGGGCCTTCGGTTCGCAGACGACGAGCGGGAAGACGCGCTTGGTCTTGGAGTACATCGCGGCGAGCTTGCGCTGGGCGGCGATGATCGGCTGGATGGCCTTCTGGGCGTATTCGAGGGCGGCGATGAAGTCGGCTTCGGGCAGCTGGTCGGCCGAGCCTTCGATCATCATCATGTCGTTCTCGTTGCCGACGTAGATGAGGTCCAGGTCGGACTCATACTGCTGTTCGTGGGTCGGGTTGACGACGAACTGGCCGGCGACGCGACCGAGGCGGATGCCGGCGATCGGTCCGTTCCACGGGATGTCGGAGCAGAGGAGAGCGGCGGAAGCGCCGTTCACCATGAGGACGTCGGAGTCGTTGATCTGGTCCGCCGAGAGGAGGAGGCCGATCACCTGGACTTCGTTGAGGAAGCCTTCGGGGAAGAGCGGGCGGAGGGGACGGTCGCAGAGGCGCGAGGTCAGGATTTCCTTGTCGGAAGGCTTGCCTTCGCGACGGAAGTAACCGCCCGGGAAACGGCCGGCCGCCGCGAACTTCTCGCGGTAGTCGACGGTCAGGGGGAAGAAGTCCTGGTCGGGGGAGCGCAGGTCTTCGGCGGCGGTGGCCGACACGAAGAGCGTGGTCTCGCCCTTGCTGATGGTGACCGCGCCGTTGGCGAGGCGGGCGATGGAGCCCGTGTTGATCGTGATACCGAGTTCTTCGATGGTCACGGAGTGTTTCTGTTTCATGGGTGTTTTATGCTTGGTGCGTTGTGCCGGGCGGGAGTGCCCGGCGGGTTTTGGTTTGGGTGGGTGAAAAGCGGACGTCCCAGCCTAGGCTGGGACGCTCGGTGAACAAAAGCGCCCGGAGGCGCCGTTCACTTGCGGAGGTTGAGCTTGGCCAGGAGCGCGTTGTAGCGGTCCAGGTCGCTCGACTTCAGGTAGGCGAGGAGCTTGCGACGACGATTCGTCAGCATGATCAGGCCGCGACGGGAGTGGAAATCCTTGCGGTGGGTGCGCAGGTGCTCGGTCAGGTGGGTGACGCGGGCGGTGATCAGCGCGACCTGGACTTCCGGCGAACCGGTATCCTTGGCGTCCTGCTGGTGCTTCTTGATGACTTCAGACTTATTGACCGACATGGTGGTGGTTAGTTTTGGGTTGATGATGGCCGACCTGGGAGAGATTCCCGAAAGTCCCGCCGTTTGGCCGGACTCTCCGTCTGGAACAGGCTTGCGCCCGCCGACCAGCGTGAGAAGGGCTCCGCCCCTCTCCCTAACGAAGTTGACCCATGGAAATGACAGTCCCCCACCCCCTTAGCAAGCAGGAATCCCCCTCCCGGGTCACTTATTCACACCCCCGGCGGGCTCAGTTTTCGGCAAAAATGACGTCGTAGGCCAGGCAGGCCGCCAGGAGCAAGGCGACCTTGGCCGGCTGCCCGGCGAACTCCGGGGCGACCTCGAGGTGATAGTTGTCCGCCGAGGTGAACAGTTCCTTCCCGATGCCGGCCCACTTCTTGTCCATGGTGCCGATGACGACGCCGGCCGGGTCCTTGAGCTGGCGGGTCCAGCTGAAGACGCCGCCGCTGAACTCACCGATGGGACGCTCATCGGCGTCCTCGACCAGGATCTTGCCGGACAGCGAGAAGAGCTTGTTGCGTAGCGAACCGAGTTTACGGCCCTGGGCGTCGAAGACGGCGAGCTTGGACGTGAAGAAGGACCAGCCCTTCTCGAGGCGCAGGGCGACCGTCTGCTGATCGGACTCCAGCACCACCACCTCGGTGGGCAGCATCTGCTTCTTCACGAGGAGGCGCAGCCACTTCAGTTTCGGCTTCTCCTGGGCCAGGCCGAGCACCTGGCCGGACGTCGGGTGCAGGAGGTCGTAGGCATCGGCGAAGCGGAGCACGGCGACTTGTTCGCGGACGAAGAAAGCTTGGTTCTGCAGGAGCATGCCGCATTCAAAACCCTGCGCCTTCGCGGGCAAGCGGGAAGCAGGCCTGATTAGTCCGTTGACTCCCCTGCCCCGCCTTAGCGTCATAGCGGGCATGGAATCAGGCTCTGAAGACCAACCCCGCCTCACCGGCGCCGAACGCGGCAAGCTGCGCAGCCTCGCCCAGACGCTCGACCCGAAGGTGTTCGTCGGCAAGGCCGGCGTGAACGCCGGCATCGCCAACCTCCTCGAGGAAGCCTTCCGTAACGCCGACCTGGTCAAGGTCCGCTTCACCGCCGAACGCGAGGAGATGGACAAGCAGGCCCAGGAACTCGCCCAGCTCACCGAAAGCGAAGTCATCGGCACCGTCGGCCGCACGGCGACGTTCTTCAAGCTCGGGGCGGATATCGAATAAGCCATGGACGCCTCGCTGTTTCAGTCACGGCACGAGGCATTCATCACCCAGGCGGAAACTTCGTTGCGCCGGCTGACGCCGGCCGCGTCGGCCCGCCCGGCGCGCCTGCATGAAGCGATGCGCTACTCGCTCGAAGCCGGCGGCAAGCGCCTGCGGCCGGTCCTCTGCCTCGCCACGGCCGTGGCCTTCGCCCCGCAGGCCGACGCCACGCACGCCGCCACCGCGCTGGAGTGCATCCACACCTATTCGCTGATCCATGACGACCTGCCGTGCATGGATGACTCCGACCTGCGCCGCGGCCGCCCGTCCTGCCACAAGGCCTTCGACGAAGCCACGGCCCTGCTGGCCGGCGACGCCCTGCAGCCGCTGGCCTTCGAACTCCTCGCCGTCGGCTACGCCGACCGCCCCGCCCTCGCCACCGCGCTCGTGCGCGAACTGGCCGTGACGGCGGGCTCGACGCTGCTCGTCGGCGGACAGACCGAAGACATGGGCGGACTCGCCGCGGGCGCGACGGACGACCGCCTGCACTTCATCCTGCTCGGCAAGACCGCCGCGATGCTCAGCGCCTCGTTCGCCATGGGCGCGCTGGTGGGCGGGGCCTCCGCCGCCGACGTCGAACACTGCCGCCGTGCCGGCCGCGCCGCGGGCATCGCCTTCCAGCTGGTCGACGACGTCCTCGACCTCACCGCCGACGCCGCCCAGCTCGGCAAGCCCGTCGGGGCTGACGCGCAGAACGGCAAGTTCACCTATGCCGGCCTGCACGGCGTCGAAGCGACGAAGCAGCGCATCGAGCAGCTGACCGCCGAAGCCGCCACGCACCTGCAGGCGACGAAGGGCGATACGGCCTTCCTCGTCGAACTGGTGCGCCGGATGGCGGCACGCCGCACCTGATCAGTCGTCGAGCCGCCGTCCGCCGGAGGGCAGCTGGTCGGGCAGGAATCCGTAATAGGTGCCGATCCACAGGCGCCAGGCGAACGCGTGGATGAGCGGAGGCACCACGAAGATCGCGCCCACGGCGAGACGCACGGCCCAGTCGCCGCCGATCCAGCCCAGCCGATAAGCGACGAGCACGAGCGGGAGCACGCCGAACGCGGTGAGTCCGTAGTTCCAGACGATGGCGCCGAGGAAGAAGCCCTCCTTGCGTCGCAGGGTCATCCCGCAGCCCGCGCAATGCGTGGGCGTGTCCCAGAGACGCGCGAAACGCCCCGTCTGGTCGCCCATGGCGCGGATCGGCGCACCGCAGTCCGGACAACGCCCGCAGGCCGATTTCCAGAAGATGTCCGTACGGAAAGCCATGCCTGCAGCCTATCCGGCCAAGACGGGGTAGCAAGCCAAGCAAAAGGCCGGCCACCTTACGGTAGCCGGCCTTGATGAGCCTATGCTCAGCGCTGATTACTCGGCGGCGGTCTCACCCACCTGGAAGCGGGTGAAGCGGACGATCGAGACTTCTTCACCGACCTTGCCCTTGGCAGCGGCGATGAGGGCCTGGATCTTCTGCTCGGGATCGCGGAAGTAAGCCTGTTCGAGGAGGCAGGAGTCGGCGAAGAACTTGTCGACGCGGCCGGAGATGATCTTCTCCATGTTGGAGAGCTGGCCCTTCTTGCGGCCTTCGGCGGCGATGACCTGCTTCTCGCCCACGGCGATACGCTTCTCGAGTTCGGCGATGGCGTCGGCGTCGTTGGCGGCCTTCTGCTCGACGAGCTGGCCCTTGTAGTCCTCGACGATGCGCTTGGCTTCGTCGATGGCCTTGTCGGCTTCGGACTTCGTGAACTCGGCGGCGATCTCGCGTTCCTTGGCGACGACGTCGGCGGAGACGTCTTCGCGGCGGACGAAGCGCGCGTTGTTGGCGACGACCTGCATCGCGAGCTGGCGGGCCAGTTCGGCGACTTCCGGGTTGGCGGCGGCGGCCTGGGTCTTGAGGCCCAGTTCGAGGAGGACGGCGATCTTGGCGCCGGTGTGGACGTACGCGGAGACGCGACCCACGCCGGTGGCTTCGAACTTCAGGACGCGGGAGACCTTGAGGTTCTCGCCGATCTTGAGCACCTGATCGTTCAGGTAATCGTTCACCTTGCGGGACTTGTCGGCGTGGTAAGGCTGCTCGAGGAGACCATCGGCGCCATTGGCGGCGGCCTGGCCCACGAGCTCCTTGGCGAGCGCGATGAAGTTCTCGTTCTTGGCGACGAAGTCCGTCTCGCAGTTCAGTTCGAGGAGGGTCGCGGCGCGTCCGTCGGCGGAGACGTTGACGGCGAGGATGCCCTCGCTCGCCTTACGGTCGGCCTTCTTGTTGCGGGTGGCGACACCCTTGATGCGGAGGATCTCGACGGCCTTCTCCATGTCGCCGGCGGCCTCGGTGAGGGCCTTCTTGCAATCCATCAGACCCGCGCCGGTACGCTGGCGCAGATCGTTGACCGTCTGGGCGGTGATAGCGGACATGGTCGGATTACTTGGACTTACGAGGAGCCGGGCGCTTGGCCGGAGCGGCGCCTTCGACGGCTTCCGAACCTTCGTTGGCCTTCAGGAGCTCTTCCGAGATCTGCACTTCGGGCTGCACGGACTCGCCGGCGTCTTGGCGGGCGACCGGGGTCACGGTCTTGCGGTCCTGGGACACGGCCTTACGGCGGGAGAGACCGGTCTGGACGGCCTGGGTGAGGACTTCGACCACCAGGCGGATGGACTTGGCGGCGTCGTCATTGCCCGGGACGGGGAACTTGAGGAGGGTCGGGTCGGAGTTCGAGTCGCAGAGGCCGATCACGGGGATGCCGAGACGGACGGCTTCGTTGACGGCGATCTCTTCGAGCTTGGTGTCGACGACGATCATCGCGGACGGGAGTTCGCGGTATTCGAGGAGGCCTTCGAAGTTACGGGCCATACGCGACATCTCGCGCTTCACGGCGGCGGCTTCCTTCTTGTGCATCTTGGCGAGGGAACCGTCCTGCTCCATGCGGAGGTAGGTGCGGTACTTGTCGAGCGAGCGCTTGATGGTCGCGAAGTTGGTCAGCGTGCCGCCGAGCCAGCGGTTCACGGCGAAGGGCATGCCGGTCGACTTGGCGGCCTGGCGGACGACTTCCTGCGCCTGGGGCTTCGTCGCGACGAAGAGCACTTCCTTGCCCTTGGCGGCGGTGTCTTCGATGAAGGCGGCGGCGGCGGCGAGGCACGCGTGCGTCTTCTCGAGGTCGATGATCGACACGCCGTTGCGGTGGTCGAAGATGTACGGACGGCTGCGGGGATTCCAGCGACGGGTCTGGTGTCCGAAGTGGACGCCGGCATCGAGGAGGTCTTTGACTGTGATGTTCATGGTATGTTTTGGCTCCGTATCCCTTTTCCTGCCGAAGGAGGGGACATTGGATCAGGTAGGACTGACTGGGTTTTTGGTTTTATGTCCGAGGCGATCGGCGGTCGCTTCAAACGGTGGAAAGTGGGTTCAAACACCCCTGCCCGCCCGGGGCAAGCGGGAAAATCAACCGAAAGGGGCTCCTTTGGAACTGACAGGACCCGTGCCCGTTCGCAGGGTCGGCGCAACGCGATGTCTTGGGCCTACCGGATACTCTTCCCGCTGCTGCTGATCCCGGCCCTCCCCTACTATTTCTGGCGGATGCTCCGTCGCGGGGGCTATGGCACGGGTTTCAGCCAAAGATTCGGCTTCTTCCCCTCCCCCGGCCCGAAGACCCCCGGAAAACGCCGTTTCTGGCTCCAAGCGGTCTCCGTCGGGGAAATCGAGGCTATCGGCCCCCTGCTCCGCCAGCTGCAGGCCACGGGCGAGGCGGAGATCATCCTGACCACCACCACGAGCACGGGCTTCCGGCTGGCGAAGGAAAGATACGCCGACGTGGCCCACGCGATCGGCGTCTTCCCGGCCGACCTCTGGCCCTGCAGCGCCCTCGCCTGGCGCCGCATCCGTCCGGACGTCGTCATCCTGGTCGAAGGCGAGCTCTGGCCGGAACACCTCGCCCAGGCCCGCGCCCGCGGCGTGCCGGCCTATCTCATCAACGGACGCATCTCCGACAAGTCCTTCGCACGTCACCGACGCTTCCGGAAACTTTCCGGCTACGTCCTCGGCCACTTCCGACAGATCGCCGCGGGCAGCGAGGAGGACGTGCGCCGCTTCCGTGAGCTGGGTTTCGCGACCACGCTGACGGGCAACATCAAGTTCGACGTCGCGAGCGATGCGCCGATGTCGGCCGACGAACGCGCGCGACTCCGCATGGAACTCGGCTTCGGCGCCGACCCGCGCACGGTGGTGCTCCTCGGCTCCTCTACTTGGAAAGGCGAAGAAGCCCTGCTGCTGCGCAGCGTGCGCGCGGCGCGGGCCGCCGGCCAGGACGTCCGCCTGCTGCTCGTGCCCCGGCACTCCGAACGTCGCGCCGAAGTCGCCGCGGAGATCAGCGCCAGCGGCCTCGACTGGCATCAACGCTCTTCCGGCGGGCCGACCGCGCCCGACGGCACCGTCGTCCACCTCGCCGACACCACCGGCGAACTGCGCCGCCTCACCCGCGCGGCCGACCTCGCTTTCTGCGGCAAGAGCCTCGCCCCGCATGACGGCGGCCAGACGCCGGTCGAAGCCGCCGCCGCGGGCGTCGCGATCGTCTACGGTCCGCGCATGACGAACTTCCGCGACATCGCCCGCGGACTCGAGCAAGCGGGCGCCGCGCTCAAGGCCGCGGACGAAGCCCGTCTGGCCGAACTGCTGGCCCGCCTGCTCGGCGACGCCTCCGCGCGCGCTTCGATGGGACAGAGCGCGGCCACCTGGCACCAAAGCAATCGCGGGGCGACCGAACGGACCCTCGCGCTGCTGCGGGGACGCTGATCAGGCGACGCGGAAAGCCTCGCGCAGACGGCGGGCCTCCTCGCGCAGTTCGCCCCCGAGCACGATCTCCCGGGCGCGCTTGGCGCCGGCGGCGGGATCAGCCGCCTGACCCGCGACCCAGAGGGCCGTGCCCGCGCTGAGACAAAGGGTGTCCATGAGCCCGTCGGAGACGCCGCCCACGAGCAGGTCGCTGAACATCGCGATGTTCTCTTCGGGCGTACCGCCGCGCAGGTCGGCGACCGTGCAGGTCTTGAAACCGAAGTCACCCGGCAGCCAGACCGCGTCGACCGACGCGAGTTCGCCGCAGCCGCGCACGCGGACTTCGCCGGCCGTGGTGATCTCGTCCATGCCTCCGCCCGCACGGGAATGCGTGACGAGGCCGCGCTTCACGCCGAGCTCACCGAGCGTCGCCGCGAGCGGCTCGACCCAGCGCTCGTCGTAGACGCCGACGACCATGTAGGCCGGGCGGGCCGGATTGATCAGCGGACCGAGGACATTGAAGACGGTCTTGGTGCCGCTTTCCGCGAGCTGCTTGCGCACGCCCAGGACGGCCTTGAACGCCGGATGGAAAGCCGGCGCATAGAGGTAGCAGAAGTTCGCCTCGCGCAGGCCGCGCAGCAGCTGTTCGTCCGAGGCTTCGAGCACGACGCCCAGGCCGGCGAGGAAATCCGCGCTGCCGGATTTCGAAGTGATCGAGCGGTTGCCGTGCTTGAGCACCGGCAAGCCCGCCGCGGCGACGATGAGCGCGCTGGCGGAGGAGATATTGAAACTGCCCGAGCGGTCGCCGCCCGTGCCCACGATGTCGATCGACTTCGCCGGCCAGTCACCGAAGTCGGTGCGACGGGCGAGGTCGCGGTAAGTACGGGCGAAACCCGTGACCTCCGCGGCCGTCTCGCCCTTGCGCGCCAAGGCGAGCAGGAAGGCCGCCTTGTCCGCATCAGTCACCGTGGCCTCGGCCATCGCCAAAGCGGCGGCGGCGGCCTCCGCGGGGGCGAGATCGCGACCGGCCGACAAAGCGGTGGTCAGGTCAGAAAGGGCCAAGGCCATGCCGGATTAGCCACGTTCGGGGCGTTCGGGACAAGGCATTTTCGCCACAAGGGGTTTGCAACGGGGGGAAAGCACCCAATGATGGACCCTATGGACGATGGCGACCAACCCCAGGGCGACTTCGACGGTTCCGGCAACGCCTCTTGGGGCGAGGCCGACTGGTCCGGCTACCTGCAGCGCAACGACCTCGAGGTCGGCCGCTTCCTCGCCTACTACAACGAGGTCAAGAACCTGCCCGATCGTCTGGACATCAGCGCCCGCCGGATGGGCTGGGAGAACGCCGACTGGGCGCCCGGCGACGGCCCCGAAGAGGTCAACGATGACGAGGACGAAGGTCCCGACCTCCCCTACTGCATCCACCAGCACCCGGTCTACGTCGTGGCCCGCGCGCTTTCCCTCCAGCTCACGCAGTCCTTCCGCCGCCTGAACGTCGACGCCGGCGCGCAGCTGACCGCGCTCGAGGCGACCAACATCATGCACTCCTTCTGGGACGGGCAGCACCAGATGATCATGGCGATCAACGCCACCGATACCGGCGACCTGCCCCTCGCGCTCGTGCATATGAAGCGCGCCCTGGGGGCCATCAATTATTCGATCGGCCTCACGGCCGGACTGCCCGCGGGCGTGCGCCTCTCCTCGGCCGAAGCGGCGCATGACCTCGAAGCCACGTTGTTCGACCTCCGCGAAGTGTGCCTGCGCGTGATGGCCGACTGCCGCTGGGACGGAAAGAAGAAGTAACTCAGGCCTCGCCGGCCTTGCCCGACTTGCCCTTCGCCATGAACTGGATGAGGCGGTCGCTGAATTCCTTGGCGGAATCGTGACCCATGCCGCGCAGGGCCTGGACCGAAGCGGCCACCTCGACGAGGCGGGCCATGTCGCGGCCCGGACGCACCGGGATCGTCATGTGCGGCACCTTGCGGCCGAGGATCTCGAAGGTCTCCACCTCGAGGCCGGAACGCTCTTCGTCCATGCCCGGCTGCCAGAGCACGAAAGTCACGACGAGGTCGACGCGCTTCTCGCGACGCACCGAACGGACGCCGAAGATCGAAGCGACGTTGATGATGCCGATGCCACGGCACTCCATGTAGCCCCGGTTCAGGTCCTTGGCGGTGCCCTGCAGTTCGCGGTCGCCGATGAGCGTCACGATGACATAGTCGTCGGCGACGAGGGAATGGCCGCGCTCGATGAGCGCGAGAGCGCACTCGCTCTTGCCGACGCCGGAAGCGCCGCGCAGCATCACGCCGACGCCTTTGATGTCCACCAGCGTGGCGTGGATGTTGGTGCGCGGGGCGAACTTCTCCTCCAGCAGCACGGTCGCCTCGGCGGAGAAGTCTTTGGACTTGAGTTGGGTGCGGATGAGCGGGACGCGATGACGGTCGGCGATGCGCAGCAGGAGCTCGTCCACTTCAAGGCCGCGGGAGATCACCACGGCCGGGATCTTCTTGGAGAAGACGTCGTCGAGGAGCTTCTCCCGGACGTCCGAAGACTGGTCGCTCAGGTAGGCCATCTCGCCCGCGCCGAAGAGCTGGAGACGCTTGAAGGCGAACTCCTTGAAATAACCGGTGACGGCGAGGGCCGGACGATTGAGCGACTTCTCGGCGATCATGTTATCGAGACCCTCGGCGCCGCCCAGGAGCTCCATCTGGAGCATGTCCTTGAACGATTCGAAGAACTCACGCACCGAGACGGATTCGGGGCGGGTATCGGGAGCGGGGTCGGACATGGAAGTCAGAGTTTGAAACCTTCGCCCAGATAGTGACGACGGCTTTCGGGATTGTCCACGATTTCGGCGGGCGTCCCGGAGACCAGCACCCTTCCCTGGTGGATCAGGTAGGCCCGGTCGACGATGGAGAGGGTCTCGCGGACGTTATGGTCCGTGATGAGGATGCCGATGCCGCGGGCCTTCAGCTTGCGGATGATGGACTGCACTTCGGCGACCGAGATCGGGTCGACGCCGCTGAACGGCTCGTCCATCAGGAGGAAGCGCGGGCGCGTGGCCAGGGCCCGGGCGATCTCCAGGCGACGGCGTTCGCCGCCGGAAAGGGTGAAGGCCGGCTGACGGGCGAGTTTCTCGAGGCCGAGTTCGGTGAGCTGTTCAGCGGTCCGCTCCTTGCGTTCGTGTTCGTTGAGGTCGAGGGTCTCGACGACGGCCATGACGTTCTCCCAGACGGTGAGCTTGCGGAAGACCGAGGCTTCCTGCGGCAGGTAACCGACGCCGGCGCGGGCGCGACGCCACATGGGCTCGGCCGTGATGTTCTGCCCGTCGAGGAAGACGCGGCCATGCGTCGAAGGGATCAACCCGACGACCATGTAGAAAGTGGTGGTCTTACCGGCGCCGTTCGGGCCGAGCAGGCCGACGATCTCGCCTCCCTGCAGGAAGAGGCTGACGTCCTGGACGGCCACCTTGGCGTCGTAATGCTTGGCCAAGGCCTGCGCCCGGATGACGCCCTTCTCGCTCGATGCGGCCATAGGAATAAGAGGAAGCGGTCAGCGTCCCTTGTCGAGGCTTTTGACCTCCGGCAAGGTGAAGTCGCGTCCGAGGAAGATCTTCGGGCGCACCACCTGACCGGGATTGAGGTCGTCGGGCGCCGACTCCATCCGCCAAGACTTGGCCTTGTGGTCATACGTGACCTCCTTCGCCGGGACGCCTTCGTTGCCGTCCTTGTCGAGGATGCGCGCATCACCCAGCAGTCGGGCCGTACCCAGCTCCGGGCTCATCTCCAACGTCCGCCCTTTGGCGCTGGCGCCGCCGGCGACGACGCCCACGTTGCCGCGGCCGACCACCCGGCGGGCCACGAGGCGTCCGGCCTTGTCCGGCGAGGCGAGGCCTTCGAGCAGGTCACAGGTGGCGTCCGTCGCTTCCGAGTCGACCACGACGGCGCCGCGGAGAAAGAACTTGGTCAAGGCCGGGGTATGGAGCACCTCGTGCGCATCAGCGACGAAGGCGACTTCCTGACCGACGCCCTGCGAGACGAAGAGCCGCGGGCGCGTCGGACCGACGCCGCCCGACAAGGTCAGCAGCCGCGGCTGGCCGACGAGCGCGTCCTGCGCGAAAATCTCTTCGATCTGGACCGCCGGGGTGAGGTCAAGTCGCTCACCGAGGCAACGCAGACCCGGCTGGGCGTAACGGACCTGGCCCGACAGGATGACCTTACTGAGCGCATACTCGCCCCGCTTCTTCGGGACGGGCAAAGCGAAGGCGACCATCTGGTCGGAAGAAGTGACGACCTGACCGGCGACATAGCGGACCGAACCGAGCAGCTCGGCCTGCATCGCCCCGTCTTCGGTCACGACCACGACCTGATCGGCCTCGGCGAGGCCGGGGACGCCGCCGTTCTCTTCGGGCGGCAGGCGCAAGGCGGCGCGCACGCCGGGACCCGAACGGATCTCGATGCGGTCCTTGAGCGCATCGGTGCGGATCGAGAAACCCGCCGCCTCGAGGCCGCGCTTCTCCCGCAGACGAGGCGTCTCGGCCAGGTCGACCACCTTGGACTTGCGATCCCAACGGGCCCGACCGGCGGTGAATTCAGAACCTTCGAGACGTCCCTTCACGTCGCCTTCGGCTTCGACCTGGCCGCTACCGGCCTTCGCCTCGATGGCCACCAAGCGTCGCGCGGCGAGCCGGGTATCGGCCGAGACATACGTCGCTTCATCCTGTACCTCGATGCGGGTCAGGCCGGCGGCCAGATCGCGACGTAGCGTGATGCGCGCGCCGGTCAGGTCGGCCGGAGCCTCCTGTTTGCGACGGAGCTGGAGGCGGACCGGCTGGCCGTCGCCGGCGTAAAGTTCCGTCAGGCCGAGCTTCGGCTGATGCCGGAGACGCTGGGCGACGCCCTTGGCCTCAGGCTCTTCGATCTCCACATGCCCGACGAGTTCGGCCGAATCCTCCTTCGGCTCGAAAGTCGCGCGGTCGCCGCGCAGGGTCTGCTCGCCGACGACGCGGACGACGCGCCCGGTGGCGACGAGCGAGCGCACTTCGGCGTCACCGCCCGGCCCGTCGCTGACCAGACATTCGAGGCGTTCGCAGGTCGTGCGTTCGCCGGCCCGTTCCGCGACCACGCCGCCGGTGAAGACCATGAGCGTACCGCCGGCCGTCGGCGAAGCATCGAGACGCAGCCCGCGGAGACGCAGACGGCGGGCCGCCGGCTTGGTGAGGTCGAGTTCCGCGACCACGTCGGCGAAGATCGCGAACGAATCGCCCTGCGAAGTGGAACGCCAGCTCCAGCCTTTGCCGGCGAGGTCGAAGCTCGGCGAGATCGCCCGGACTTTGTCGGCGCCCTCCGCGGCGCGCGCGGCCGGGGTCATCACGCCGGAAGGACTCACGAACCGGGCCAGCGGGCGGCCGTCCCGGAAAGAACGGAGGGTGATGTCATCCATGTCCCACTGCCCTTCCTTCGCGGCCGGACGCATCTGCTTGGCCGCGGCCTCCCAGATCTTCTCGGCCTTGGCGTCCTCGGAGAAACCGGCGAACACGCCGCCAGTCACCTGTTGGAAGGAAAGATCCTTCGGCTGCGCCAGAGCACCTGCGGCCAGGCAAAGGCAGAGGATGGCGGCGCGCATGACCCTATGACAGCAGGCCGGGAACGCTTATCAAGCGATTACGCCTTAGCCGCCCGGGGAAACGGGGCCGTCGCGACGAAGGCCGGCATCTCGGCTGAGGCCAAGGTCTCGCCGACGGCCAGCGGGAAGCCCGCGAGGAATTCTCCGACGGGGAGCATCTTGCCACCGGGGCGTTGCAACTGGAGAAGGACGAGCACGCCCTGCCCGCAGGCGACGCGGACGCCTGACCGGTCGGCGGAGAGGATCTGCCCCGGCACACCCGAAGCCGCCGAATCTTCGCCCCGCGCGGCGCCGACTTTGATCGTGACGCCACGATGTTCGAAGGTCGAACCCGGCCAGCCTTCGAGCGCGAGCACGCGCTGCCCGAGCACGGCGGCCGGCTGGCGGAAGTCAAGCGGCGCGTCCGTCCGGTTCAGGCGTCGCGCATAGGTGACGAGCGCTTCATCCTGCGGGACAGGCTTGGAAACACCCTCGAGGATCGAAGGCAAAGCCGCGGCCGCGAGTTCGCCGGCGAGCACGCCAAGGCGCGCGCGCAAGGCGGCCCG
>CALPIW020000005.1 GCA_943323725.2 Polynucleobacter meluiroseus
CGGAGCTTGCGGCCGACGAAGGCTTCGCCGCGCTGCTTGGAAAGGCGCTGGAGCAGGAGCATGGCGCGGGCGTGGCGGTCGGCCTTCACCTCATCGGAGAGGTGGCCTTCCATCTTGGCGCCCTTGGTGCCTTCTTCCTTGGAATATTTGAACACGCCGACGCGGTCGAACTTCGTCTCCTCGAGGAAGGCGAGCAGTTCGGTGAAATCTTCTTCGGTCTCGCCGGGGAAGCCGACGATGAAGGTGGTGCGGATGACGAGATCCGGGATGCCGGCGCGCATGCGCCTGATCAGGTCGCGGATGTAGGCGCCGTCGGTCTCGCGCTGCATGGCGCCGAGCATCTTGTCCGAGACGTGCTGGAGCGGGATGTCGACGTAGCGGACGACGTGCTTGGATCGGCCGATGGTCTCGATGAGCTCGTCGCTCCAGTGGGCGGGGTGCGTGTAGAGCAGGCGGACCCAGAAATCGCCTTCGATCTGGTCGAGTTCGCGCAGGAGCGAGGCGAGCGACTCGCCCTTGGAGGAGTCGACCTTGCTGCGCGGATTCGGACGGGCGTCGGTCCAGCGGTCCATGCCGAAGTAGGTCGTATCCTGGGAGATCAGGTTGATCTCCTTCACGCCCTCGGCGACGAGCTGGCGGGCTTCCTTGACGACGGACTCGACCGTGCGGCTGCGGTGGCGGCCACGGATGCGCGGGATGATGCAGAACGTGCAGGGGTGGTTGCAGCCTTCGGCGATCTTGATGTAGGCCGAGTGACGAGGAGTGAGTCGGAAGCGCGGGGTATCGAAGTCCGGGATGAAGGTCGTGGTCTTGGCCAGGAACTCGGTCATGCCCGCATCGCCGCCCATGACCTTATGGATGACGGGGACGATGTTGGTGACCTGATCGAGGCCGATGAAGGCGTCGACTTTCGGGAGCTCGACGCGGCCCTTGGCGCCTTCGACGACCGGGAGGGCGCCTTGGTAGCGCTGGGACATGCAGCCGGCGACGATGAGTTTCTGGCCCTTCTTGCGGGCGGTGGCCTTGCCGTCGCTCATCTCGTAGATGGCCTCGAGCGCTTCGTGCTTGGAGGCGTCGATGAAGGAGCAGGTGTTGACGATCACGACGTCGGCTTCGGCGGCGTCCGGGGTCATGGACATGCCGGCCTTGGCGAGGTGACCGATCATGATCTCGGAATCGATCAGGTTCTTGGCGCAACCGAGGGAGACGAGGCCTACTTTGACAGACATGGCGGGATAAGGAGCGGAGACGGGACGGAATGCAACCCCAGGCGTCAGAGGGTCAGCCAGGCTTCGGCCGGAATCGTCTCGGGTCGGGCCAGGCTGGTCAGCCCGTAGCGAGGAAGGTCGGCCAACCAGGCGGCGACGTCCGGGGCGTCGGGAAAGAGCTTCTTGGCGGCCGAGCCCACCTGTTTGCGGCGCTGGGTGAACAGCATGCGGGCGACCTCACGGGCGCGCGGGCTGAGCCGGCGGGCGTCGGGGCGGCGACGCAGGACGAGCAGGCAAGAGTCGACCTTGGGCGGCGGATTGAAGGATTGGGCGGGCACCGGATGGACCTTGATCTTGTCGAAGGCGAGATGGACTTGGGCGGTGACGGCGGACCAATGTCCGGTCCCGACGTCGGCGGTGAGGCGCTCAGCGGCTTCGCGCTGGAGCATGAGCACCATCATCGACGGATGGGGGCCGGCGCAGATGGCATCCATCCAAGGGGTCGAGATCGCGTAGGGCAGGTTGGCGATGACCTTGAACGAGCCGTCGGTCGCGTCGGTGAGGCCCGCCCGCGGGAAATCCACGGCATCGCCTTCCTTGAGATGGAAAGTCTGGGGAAAGCGCGGCAGCAGGGATTCCGTCAGGTGGAAGTGCATCGTACGATCGGCCTCGACCGCGTAGAGGTCCGCGCCGGCGCAGAGCAGGGTGCGGGTCAGGGTGCCCAGTCCGGGGCCGACTTCGACGACGGTGTCGCCGGACTTCACTTCGCCGAGTTCGAGCGACTTACGGACGATGTTTCCGTCGATCAGGAAGTTCTGCCCGAGCCATTTCTTGGGCATGTGCGAGAGGCGGGCCAGCAGGTCCCGGGTCTCGTTCGCCGAAAGGGGGCCTTCGTTCATGCGGATTGCAACGCCTTCATCAGCTCGGCCGGATCGGCGGCGCGCATCAGGGACTCGCCGACCAGCAGGGCGTCGGCGCCGGCGGCCCGCATGCGGGCGGCGTCTTCGGCGGTCTTGATGCCGCTCTCGGCGACCTTCAGGACGGACTTGGGCATGTGCGGGATGACCCGTTCCGCGAAGGAAAGGTCGATCTGGAAGGTGGACAGGTTGCGGTTGTTCACGCCGACCATGTCGGGGTCGTGGCGCAGGGCGCGCTCGAGCTCGGCTTCGTCGTGCACTTCGAAGAGCGTGTCGAGCCCGGCGAGCTTGGCGGACCGGTGGATCGGACGGATCTCATCGTCGGTGAGCCCGCGCACGATGATCAGGATGCAACGCGCGCCGGCTTGGGCGGCTTCGAGCACCTGATAGGGGTGCACCATGAAATCCTTGCGGATGCAGGGCAGGGGGCGCGGCCAGCTGGCCTGGTCGCGGACCACGTCGACCAGGTCCTTGAGCTCGCCTTTGAAGTACTTGGTCTCGGTGAGGACCGAGAGACAGTCCGCGCCGGCGGCGAAATACGCGCGAGCTTGGGCGACGGCGTCGACGCCTTCGCGGATCTGGCCGACGCTGGGCGAGGCGCGCTTGACTTCGGCGATGACGGTTAGTCGTCCGGGGACCGCCAGGGACTGACGGAAGCCGGGCGACGAAGGGCGGCCCGCGAAGGCCGCCAGTTCGGCGTCGGTGACGGGACGGGCGAACGGGGCGATTTCCCGGCGCTTGGCGTCCATGATTTCGGTCAGCTTGTCCACTGGCCTTAAGCAAGCGCTCCCCGGGCTTCTGGCAATCGTTTTGACTCCCTACCTTCCAGCCTTCTGCATCGGCCTATGCCCGGCATCGACCTCCTGCTTGCGACCACCGCCCGACTCCGTGCTCCCGACGGCTGCCCTTGGGACCGCGAACAGACGCACCGCACCATCTGCGATTGTCTGGTCGAAGAAGTCGCCGAACTCGTCCAGGCCATCGACCGCGATGATGTCGAGAATCTCCGCGAGGACCTGGGGGACCTGCTCTTTCATGTCGCCATGCACGCCCAGATGGCGAGCGAAGCCGGTCAGTTCACTTTCGATGACGTGGCCCGGGAAGTGAACGAGAAGATGGTGCGTCGTCATCCCCACGTCTTCGGCGACGGCGCCAAGCTTGGTTCGTCCGACGCGGTCGTCACGCAATGGGAGCAGATCAAGCTCAAGGAGAAGGGCGCCAAGAAACCGACGGTCTTCAAGGACCTTCCGCCGTCGCTGAACGCGCTGCTCACCGCCCGCGAGGTCTGGAAGCAGGTGCGCAAGAAGCAGCTCGCCGTCGGCGACACGGTCGACGTGTCCGCCGTGGAGGCCCAGACTAAAGGTCTCACCGAAGCGTCGGCTGGCCGGCAGCTTTTCGCGCTCGTCGCGGCCTGCCGCGATGCCGGCATCGATCCTGATTCCGCCCTGCGTCGTCACACCGCCGGAGTCGTCGCCGAGGCCGAGCGACAGGCGCCGCAAAGCTGAGCATGGAACAGGACGATCAGCCGATCACGGTGCACGTCGCGGGTAAGGCCGTGCAGGTCTGGCCGAAGGTCTCCGTCCGTACCACGCGTGTCCGTCTGTCGGTGAAGCCCGGCCCGAAGGTCGTCCTTTCCTATCCGCCGCACGCTTCGCATGCTTCGGCGCTGGCCTTCTTGCGGGACAATCTTCCTTGGCTCGAGCGGGTGCTCGCCAAGGCCCGCACGGTGCAGCCGTCCCTGACTTCGCATCTGCGCAAGTTCCCTTGGGTCACCTTGGATGATCGTCTGCTGGCCATCGAGCTGGAGCAGGGGACGCGTGGCTCCATCCGCATCTCCAAGACCGAGGACAAGGTCAGCCTGGTCATGCCTTCGGCGGATCCCGAGCCGGGTGCCGTCCGGGTCGTCCGGCGGCTTGCCGAGACGGGACTGTCCCTTGCCGTCGACCGTCTCAGCCGCAAGGTCGGGGTCACGGTCGAGCAGGTGAGCGTGCGCGACCAGACCACCCGCTGGGGTTCATGCTCCGCCACGGGGACGCTTTCGCTCAACTGGCGGTTGATCCTGCTGCCGCCGATGCTCCACGACCACGTGATCCTGCATGAGCTCTCCCATCGCCGTCACATGGACCACTCGGACCGTTTCTGGAATCAGCTCGCGGCCTGGGATCCCGATTGGAAGAAGCACGACCGCGAGCTGACCAAACGGTGGAACATCATCATGGATCTCGGACGATGACACACCGTGAAGTCGGCCAGTCACCGGACGAGGTCTTCGACATCGTCGACGAGCATGACCGTGTCATCGGACGGGAGTTTCGGCGGGAGATCCATCGTCGTTCGCTCCGGCATCGCGCCATCCATATCTTCTGGCTGCGTTCGGACGGCCAGCTCTGCCTCCAGCGGCGTTCCTATGCCAAGGATAACTGTCCAGGGCTGCTCAGCACCTCCTGCGCGGGGCACGTCGACTCGGGTGAAGATTACCTGACCGCCGCCGTCCGCGAACTCCGCGAGGAATTGGGTGTTTCCGTGGCGCCGGCCGCCCTGCAGGAGATCGATTACGCCCCCTGCCATCCGGAACTCGGTCATGAGTTCGTCCGCAGCTATCTGCTAAGGGGCGATCATGCGGTCACCGTCGCCGCGTTCGAGGTGGACTCGGTGCTGTGGCGGACACCCGCCGAGACGGCGGCCTGGGTTGCGGCCGAGCCGGAGATGTTCTCGACCCCGCTCTGTCATCTCTTGGGCCGGGCGGCGGTACGTCAGGCTCTCGGCCTGCCGGCGTAATGGGTTGAAATATCGGCCGGGGGGTGAGAGAGAAGGGCGTGCCTGCGAACCGTCCAGAGACCCCCGATGCGCCTTTCGTGGTGCCTTGGTATCATTGGCTCTGGGTGGCGCCGTCGGCGTTGATGCTTCGGCTCTGGCTGTCGACCCTGCGTTTCCGTAGCGATCTGGACCGTTTCGACGACGCCGACGGTCCTTCCGTCGTCCTCCTCTGGCACGATAAGCTCTTCATCGCTCCTTTGATCGGCCAACGGCTCTTCGGCCGTCCGATCTCGGCCCTCATCAGCACGAGCAAGGACGGAGCCTGGCTGGTCGCTTTCTTCAGGCTGATGGGCATCACCGCCGTGCGCGGTTCGTCCAATCGCCGCGGCGCCGCCGCCTTGATCGCGTTGACGCGCGCCATGCGGGCGGGACACCACGCCGGCATCACCCCCGACGGACCGAAAGGGCCGGCGCTCGTCTTCAAGCCTGGGGCCATCGCGCTCTCCCGTCTGACCGGACGTCCGTTCCTGCTGATAGGTATCCGTTACGCCTCTTGCATACGTTTCGGCAGCTGGGATCGTTTCGCGATGCCGCTGCCATTCACCCGCGTCGATCTTACCGTCGTGCGCGAGGCGGTGCCCGCCGAGGGCGAAGACGACGAAGCCGTGGCGGCGCGTCTGCAGGAAAGCCTGCGGGCGATTTCGGCCGACCCGGCCTGAGGCTCAGGCCTTGCCGAGGAGTTTCTCCGCGTACTTCGCGAGGAGATCCGACTCGAGGTTCACCCGATCGCCGGTCTTCCGACGGGATAGGTTCGTGACTTCGAGGGTGTGGGGAATCAGCCAGATGCGGAAGCCGCCCGGGATCAGGTCGGCCACCGTCAGGGACATGCCGTCCACGGCCACGCAGCCCTTGCGGACCACGTGACGGAGCAAGGCTTCCGGCGCGGCGATATCGAGTTTCCAGTCGGCGCCCTCGCGTCCGAGGAAGGCGATCGTGCCGACGCCATCGATATGGCCGGTCACGAAGTGGCCGCCCATGCGGTCGGTCGGCAGGAGGCTAGGCTCGATGTTCACGATGCCGCTGGCGGTCAGCTCGCCCAGGTTGGTGAGGCGTAAGGTCTCGGCCAGCAGGTCGAAGCTTGCGGTGTCGCCTCGCGGGTCGACGACCGTCAGGCAGCAGCCGTTCGTGGCGATGCTGTCGCCGGCTCGGGCGGAGGCCAGGATGGGGTGGGAAAGGGTGAGGCGGGCACCGTCGGCTTCCCGGGGGGAAAGCGAGATGACTTTGGCGGCGCCTTGGACGAGCCCAGTGAACATCTGGCAATAAAAAGGGGCCTTGGCAGGCCCCTCAGGTCTTAGTTCTGTTTGCCGTCTTGCGCCCGCTTGGCGCGTTCTTCGGCTTCGATCTTGGCCCGAACCGCGGCGCGTTCTTCTTCCTCGATCTGTTTCTGGCGGAATTTCTTGCGCTCGTCTTCTTCGACGGCGCTGCGGACTTCGTCTTCGACCTCGTCGGAAGCCTTCTTGAATTCGCGCTTAGCCTTGCCGAGTCCGCGGGCGAGCTCGGGGAGCTTGGAACCTCCGAACAGAAGGAGGACGACGAAAAGCACGACCCAGATTACAGGTCCGTCAAATACGGCGAGAGGGAGATTCATGTTCAGATTGCGATTGCTGTGATTAAGGTAGGGTCAAATATTTCCAGAAGTTAAGGCTATGTCAACCCATGTCTCCCATCGCGATGTCTGGTACGTCGGACATGTCCAAGGGGTCGGTTTTCGTGCCCAAGTCCTCAGTCTGGCCCGTGGATATGACGTTACCGGCTATGTCCAGAACCTCGCCGACGGCCGGGTCTACCTCCATGCCGAGGGGGCGGAGACCGAAGTCGAAGCTTTCACCGACCAGATCGCCAAGTCCCTCGACGGCCATATCCGCGGCGAGGAAATCAAGACTTTCGCCGGCTTGCGCACCTGCACCGACTTTTCCATCCGCCGATGAGTTCCGCGATCTCAGTCCGCCATCTGACGAAGGATTTCCGGGTCGGCCTCCGCGGCTTGAAGCTGCGTGCCGTCGACGATCTCTCCTTGGAGATTCCGCGAGGCCAGGTCTACGGCCTGCTCGGGCCTAACGGTTGCGGCAAGAGCACTACCTTGAAGATCGTGCTGGGGCTGGTCTCCGCGACCGCCGGTGAAGTCAGTATCCTGGGTTGTCCCTCGGCCACGCCGGAAGCCCGTCGTCGCACCGGCTTCCTGCCCGAGGCGCCTTACTTCCATAAGTTCCTGACCGGCCGGGAACTCGTCCGCTACTGCGCCCAGCTCAGCGGCGTACCTTCCGCGGACGTCGCGGCGGCCGTCGAAGACGCGCTCGGCCTGGCGGCGATGACCGAAGCCGCCGACCGGCCGATCGGCACCTATTCCAAAGGGATGCTGCAGCGCATCGGTTTCGCGCAGGCGGTGGTCCATGATCCGGAGCTCGTCATCCTCGATGAGCCCACCGCCGGCGTCGACCCCGTCGGTTCCGCCGCGATCGGCCGCATGATCCACGCCATGCGCGCCAAGGGCAAGACCATCGTCCTTTGCTCCCACTTGCTCGGCCAGGTCGAACAAGTCTGCGACCGCGTCGCCATCATGGACCGCGGCAAACTCGTGCTTGAAGGTCGCGTCGACGACGTCTTGTCGCGCCGGGACCGGCATGTGCTCACCGTCGAATCCATGTCGCCGGCGGCGCGGGAAGCCGCCGAAACGGCCTTGGCCGCCCACGGCGCCGTGGTGACCTCCGTCACGCACCCGCGGCGTTCCCTGGAGGATCTTTTCCGCGAACTCGTCACCGGCAGCCGCGACGCCTGAACCCCATGCAAGCTTCCTTCCAACGCGTCTCCTGGATCGCCCGGGTCACCTTCCTCGAGGCGGTCCGCCAGCGCTTCTTCGCCTTCCTGCTCATCCTGGGCGCGGCGATGGCGCTATCCTCGGTCTCCTTCCGGGTCCTTGATTTCGGCCACGGCGAACTCAAGTTCATCGCCGACTTCGGTTTCGGCGGGATGTTCCTCTTTGGTTCCGTCCTCGCGGTCGTGATGACCGCCCAGTTGTTCTTCAGCGAGATGGACAACAAGACCGCCCTGACCTTGCTCGCCAAGCCTTTGGGTCGAGGGGAATTCCTCCTCGGCAAGTTCGCCGGTGCTTGGGCCGTGCTCGGCGTCTTCGTGGCCGTGCTTTCGGGCCTCCTCGGTATCGTCCTCTGGGCCCGTGAGCAGGAACTCCTGCTGCTCGCCGAACAGGCGGGCAAAGTACCGCCGACGTTCAGCGCCTCCGGTCTCGCGCAGTTCGCGCTCCTGCAGTGGCTGCGTCTCGGCGTGGTCGCGTCGATCGTGCTCGCGATCTCCGCCGTGGCCCGGACTTTCCTCTATGCCGTCGTCGTCGGCGCCTTGGCCGTCGTCGCCGGTCAGTTGCAGTGGATCGCGCAGGATGCGATCCTGAAGCCTAGCGAGTCGCCTGCTTACGAGGCCGTGCTCTGGCTGACGAGCCGGCTCCTGCCGAACCTCCAGCAGTTCAACATCGGCGACGCCTTGGTCCTGGGCGCCACGGGCGTGCCGGCCGATGCCGTCGGCGCCGTGGCCCTGGCGGGTGCGGCCTACATGGCGGGTTACGTCTTCCTCGGGGCGCTCCTGTTCAAGCGGAGGGAGATCTGATGCGACGCCTCGCGCCCTGGTTGTGCGCGGGCCTCGCGCTGTTCGCCGCCGGCACCATGGCGGAGCATGCCTGGCGGGGCGTCCGCCCGCAGATTCCCGAGATCGGCCGCAAGGAACTTGAGCCGACCCTCGGTCAGGGCGTGCTGCTCGGCATCCTCGGCGGCTTGCGTACGGTCGTCGCCGACCTGACCTGGATCCGCAGCTACGTGCTCTGGGAACGTCGAGACCGGGCCGGTTGCGAAGCCCTCATGCGGGCCGCCTGCGCGTTGGATCCGCATTCGCGCTATTTCTGGGAGAACACCGGTTACGCCGTCGGGTTCGACCTCGCCCACTGGGAGATCCGCAAGCGTGGCGGCTACGCCAAGGTGCCGGCGGAGACCCAGGAAAGGCTCTTCAAGGCCTATGCCCGTCGCGGCATCGAGATCCTGGAGGAGGGCCGCGGGCACGCCAAGATCACGACGCCTTTGGTGCTTTGCGCCGCCCAGCTCGCCGAGATCAAGCTGAAGGATCATCGGCTCGCCGCTTCTTACTATCAGACCGCGGCCGAAGCCCCCGACGCGCCTTGGTATGCCGCCCGCATCTGCGCGCAGACGCTCTGGGAGGACGGCCGTCGCGAAGAGGCCTACCGCTGGCTCAGGCAGTATTGGACGACGCGCATGCGGCCGAAGGAAGACGGCTTCCCCGACGACCTCCAGCGCCTGCGCATGATGGAGGAAGTGCTCCGCGTCAGGTCCGAGCTGCGGATTCCGCGACAGGCCTGGGAGCGCTGATCAGAAGGGCTCGTCCGACTTCTTCTCGGCGGGCGCGCCTTTCGCCGCCCGCGGCTTACGGGGCGGGAATTCGAACCACCAACCCTTGGCCTTGTCGGCCACGAGGAAGGCTTCGAACGTCCTCTTGGTGCGATTGGAGACGAACTTCTTGAGGCCCGTCTTGCCTTCGTTGAGCAGGCGACGGACGTCGTCGGCCGAGATCGGGCACTTGAGCATCTCGGCGTTCAGGCTGAAAGTCTTCTTGGCGCCGGCTTCCTGCGCCTTGTGCGGGCAGACGCGATAACCGGCGGTCGGGGTATGCTGGACGGGCAGCCCGCTGACGGGGCAGGGGCCGAGCACCGGCCAGTCGGCATCGAAAGCGTCGGGATTACCGTCAGCGCCTTCGCGCGGCGGGAAATACAGGACAGCCTTCAGCTTGCCGCTGGGAGCCTTCGGCTTGGTCTTGCGCGCAGGCTTGGCCCGGACGGCCTCTTCTCCTTCGGCGGCCGGGGTGGTCTCGGGCTTCTCTTCGGCGCCGCGAGGTTTGATGGTGTCGGGGTCGACGAGGTCGATGTAGCCCGTGAAGTTCTTGCCCGACTTCATCGAGCGGAAGTCGGAGAACGGACCGATGCGACGCTTCTCGACCAGTTCGGCGACTTCGGCCGCGGTGATCCGGTGCCCGTTCATCTCAGCGTAGATGGTCATCTTCGGGCGGTCCGTGGTGCCGACCTTGTCCTGCGAGAAATACTTCTCGCCGTCGGTCAGGAGCGCCTGGCCGTCCGTCGGCGAAAGGACCTTCGGGCTCAGCTCCGAGGACGGCGCCGGATCGGTCGCGCCGGCGAGCATCTCGCGGACCTGCGCCTTGATCTCATGGATGAACGCTTCGGCCGTGAGGTGTCCGTGTTCGATCTGCTTGAGCTTATATTCCCATTCGCCGGTCAGCTGGGGCTCGACGAGGAAGGACATGCCCTTGCTCTTCTGCGTGAGGAACTGGTGCAGCTGGAAAGCCTTGGCCATCGGCACGAGCTCCTTGCCCTGGCGTTCGATGTAGGTCTTCGCCAGCAGTTCTTCGATGGTGGCGGCGCGGGTGGCGGGGGTGCCGAGGCCGCGTTCCTTCATCGCTTCGGCGAGGGCTTCGTCGTCGACGAGCTTGCCGGCGTTTTCCATCGCTCCGAGGAGCGAAGCTTCGTTGTAGCGGGCCGGTGGCTTGGTGGCGTCTTCCTTGACGTCGACGCTGCGGACCTTGGCCTTGGCGGGCGAACCGTCGGCGGGGGCGAGGGCGGGCAGGCTGGCGGCGCCTTCCTTGTCCTTATCTTCTTCGGCTTCGGCTTCCTGGCCCCAGACCGCGCGCCAACCGGCGACGACGAGCACCTTGCCGGTGGTGCGGAAGTGATGCGGGCCGACGGTCGTGGTGCGGACGGTCTCCTCGAATTCGGCCATCGGGAAGAAGACGCCGACGAAACGACGGACGACGAGGTCGTAGATCTTCTGTTCGACGTCGGTGAGGCCGTGCGGGACGGTGCCGGTCGGGACGATGGCGAAGTGGTCGCTGACCTTCTTGTTGTCGAAGACGCGTCGTCCGGCGGAATCGACCCAGCCGGCGCGGAGCGCTTCCTTGGCGAAGACGCCGGCCGGGTGCGCGCCCTCGAGGGATTGCAACGCAGCCTTGGCGTTGGGTAGGTAATCCTCGGGGAGATACTGGGAGTCGGTTCGAGGATAGGTGAGGGCCTTGTGCTTCTCGTAAAGGGCCTGGGCGACGCCGAGGGTCGTCTTGGCCGAGAAGCCGAAGCGACGGTTGCCTTCGCGCTGGAGGGTCGTGAGGTCGAAGAGGCGCGGGGCGCTTTCCTTCTTGGGTTTGCGTTCGTCGGAGACGACGCCGACACCGAGCTTGAGCGTCTCCTCGGCGACTTGGCGGGCCTGGGCTTCGTCGTAGAAGCGTTCGGCTTCCTTGCGGTCGGTCACGCCGGGGACCTGGGCGGCGCCACGGTAACCGCCCTGGGTGACGCCGAAATCACCTTCGATCTTCCAGAAGGTCTTCGGGACGAAATTACGGATCTCGAACTCACGCTTCACCAGGAGCATGAGCGTCGGGGTCTGGACGCGGCCGACGGAGAAGACATCGCGCTTGGCGCCGCCGATGCGGATGGTGCCGTAGCGGCTGCCGTTCATGCCGACCAGCCAGTCGGCCTGCGAGCGGCAGATGGCGGAGCCGAGGAGGCCGGCCTTGGTCGACTCCGGGAGCAGGTGCGCGAAGGCTTCGGCGATGGCCGTGTTCGTCATGCTCGCGAGCCACAGGCGCCGGACCGGCAAGCGGCATTTCGCCAGTTGGTAGATATAATGGAAGATCAGCTCGCCTTCGCGGCCGGCATCGCAGGCGTTCACGACTTCGCCGACGTCGGGTCGGGCGAGCAGTTTCTTGAGCAGCTTGAAACGGTCGCCGTTGTTGCGCTCGCTGATGACGACTTTCAGGATGCTGGAGCGGGCGGAGCCATCGAAGTCATCCGGGAGGATCGGCAGGTCCTTCAGCGTCCAGCGCTTGAATTTCTCGTCGAGGTCCTGCGGGTCGTTGAGGCGGACGACGTGACCGATGGAAGAGCTGATGACCCACTGGTCGTTCTCGAAGTAGTCGCTGGTGGCCTTGGGCACCTTGAGCACCTTCGCCAGATCAGCCGCGACGGACGGCTTCTCGGCGATGACGAGGGTCTTCGAGCCGGCGGGAGCGGAGGCTTCGGAGGAGGACTTGGAGGACTTCTTGCGCATGCGTAGGATGATAACCGATGGTCAAACCGGTTACATTCCTTGCTCGGCGAAGGAGTCGTCCAGGGCGGCGATCAAGGTCGCGATCGTGGCGTCGGTCTCGTCGCCCATGTTCGAGATGCGGAAGGTCTTGCCCTTGAGCTTGCCGTAGCCGCCGTCGATCACGAGCTTGTGGCGCGACTTGAGGGTCTTGTTGAGGCGCTCGAGGTCGGCGTTACGGTCATTCTTGAAGCAGTTGAGGCCGCGGGTACCGAACCGGACTTCGGGCAGGAGCGTGAAGCCCTTGGCGAGGCCCCAGGCGCGCATGCGTTCGTTGAGGCGGAGGTGGCGGGCGTAACGGTTTTCGAGACCCTCGGCTTCGACTTCGAGCAGGCGCTGCTGGAGGCCGTAGAAGAGGGAGATGCACGGCGTCGAGGGGGTCATGCCCTTGACGTGGTTGTCGTGGAACTCGATCAGATCGAAGTAGTAGCCGCGGTCCGGGGACTGCTTGGCGCGTTCGCGGGCGCGTTCGCTGACGGCGAAGATCGCGAGGCCGGGGGGCAGGGCGAGGGCCTTCTGGGAGCCGGTCAGGAAGATGTCGATGCCGAGCTCGTCCTTCTTGATCGGGATGGTCGAGAACGAGCTGACCGTGTCGGCGATCGAGATGACGTCCGGGACCTCCCGGACCACCGCCATGATGTCGGCGATGGGCGAGAGGGTGCCGGTCGAGGTCTCGGAATGGATGAAGGTGATGCAGTCGAACTTGCCGGTGGCGAGGGCGGCGCGGACCTGCTCGGGGTCCACGGGCTGACCCCATTCGAATTTCAGGGCCTCGGCGTATTTGCCGCAGCGCTTGGCGACGTCGTTCCACTTGTCGGAGAACGCGCCGTTCATGCAGTTGAGCACGCCCTTGCGGCAGACGTTGCGGAGGGCGCCTTCCATCACGCCCCAGGCGGAGCTGGTGGCGAGGTAGACCGGGTCCTGGGTGAAGAACATCGACTGCAGGCGGGGCTGCATGTCGTTGTAGAGTTTCACGAAGTCGCCGGAGCGATGGCCGATCATGGGCTTACCCATGGCCTGGACGATCGAGTCGGAGACGGTGAGGGGACCGGGGATATAGAGGCGATAGCTCATCGTTGGAAGGTGGTGAGGAGTTCGACGGGGACTTCGGGGTTCTCGAGGCGGACGATGCGTCGGTTACGTTCCGCCAGGGTGGCGGTGCGCGGCTTCCAGTTGGCCGCGACGGCTTCGTCGGCGCTGGTGAAACTCATGATCACGAGAAGGTGGCCCGGCTCGCCGAGGTGGGCGGTGGCGCCGTTCAGGCAGACTTCACGGGTCCCGGCCGGGGCGGGGATGGCGTAGGTCTCGAAACGCTCGCCGTTGGCCAGGTTGCCCACCAGGATCTTCTCATAAGGGAGCATCCCGACGAGGGCCATGAGCTCGCGGTCGATGGCCAAGGAGCCTTCGTAATCGAGCCGGGCCGCGGTGACCTCGGCTCGGAGAAGTTTGGTGCGCAACAGGTGTACGAGCATGGCGCTGGGTCGTCCTTCTCAATCGGGATGGTTGCCTTCGTCAAACAACTTTGCATCAATTCGTCCATGGCCGCGAAGCATAGAGGGTATTTTTCCTCCCTGGGAGAGGCGATCGCGAGCTATGCCGTAGACGTAGTCTACGGACGTCGGCGTGGGGTCGGGGCGGCCTTGCTCGGGGCTTTCCTGACGGTTCTGTCCTGGATCTTCGAAGTCCTGGTCAGGCTGCGTCTCTGGCTTTACCGCAACCGGGTGTTCCGCGACACGCCGTTGGGCTGCAAGGTGGTCGTCGTGGGTAATCTCACGGTCGGCGGCACGGGTAAGACGCCCATCGTGCTCAAGATGGCGAAGGTCCTGGCGTCCCGCGGTCGTCGTGTCGCCATCCTCTCGCGCGGATACAAAGGGGCCTCGGATTCGATGATGAAACGTTTCTGGCGCTGGCTGACCCAGGCCAGCCGGCCCGATCCCTTGGTCGTCTCCGACGGCAGGTCGGTGCTCGTCGGTCCCGACGAAGCCGGCGACGAACCTTATATGCTCGCGCAGAACCTATGCGGCGACGGCGTCGTGGTCATCGTCGACCGCGATCGTGTCGAGGGCGGGCGTTTCGCGCTGCGCCGCTTCGGCGTGGACACCATCCTGCTCGACGACGGCCTGCAGTATCTGCCGCTCCGCGGTCAGATCAACCTCCTGCTCGTGGACAGCCGCGATCCCTTCGGCAACGGCTCCCTGTTGCCCCGCGGGGTGCTCCGCGAGCCGGTCGCCAACCTGAGCCGCGCCTCCTATGTCTTCCTGACGAAGTCGGTCGGCGCTCCCGATCCGGACCTTGTCGAGCTCATCCGCCGGCATAATCCGAAGGCGGAGATCATCGCCTGCGCGCACGGCGCCAAGGAACTCGTCGAGGTCGACGGTCCGCTCCGGTTGCCGATGTCCGCTCTCGCCGGCAAGCGCATCGCGGCGTTCTCCGGCATCGCGACCCCCGAACGTTTCGAAGAACTGCTCACGGGCCAGGGCGCGGTGCTCGCCTCGAACCGTCGCTTCCTCGACCACCATTCCTTCAATGACGAGGACCTCGACGAGGTGCTCGATCAGGCCATGCAGGCCAAGGCGGAGATGATCGTGACGACCGAGAAGGACGCGGTGCGCCTGCAGTCACGTTTCCGTCCGCCGATCCCGCTGATGTATGTTCGCCTCGAGGTCGAGATCCTCGGCGCCGAGGACGGCTTCAACGCGGCCGTCGAGCGGATCTGCCTGGGGCCTTCTTCTTCGGTTCGCTGACGTCTTCCGGCACGAGCCGGCGGGCCAGTCCGAGGAACGCGTCCTGGGCGCAGGGCGCCAGGCGGCCGTTCGGGGCGCAGGCCACGGTGCTGCCGTCCGCTTGGAGTTCCTTGGCGTCGCCGAGTCTCTCCATGTAGGTCGCGATGACTTCGGCTTCGACCCGGCGACGTAGGGCCTTGTTGCGCAGCGGGAAGACGCACTCGACGCGGCGCAGGAAGTTACGCGGCATCCAGTCGGCGCTGCCCATCAGGATGACCGGGTCGCCTCCGTGGTTTTCGAAGCGGAAAAGACGGCTGTGTTCGAGGAAGCGGCCGAGGAAGGTGCGGACGCGGATGTTCTCGCTGCGGCCGGCGACGCCGGGCTGGAGGCAGCAGACGCCGCGGACGACCAGCTCGATCTTCACGCCGGCGGCGGACGCGCGATAGAGCGCGGCGATGACGTCAGGGTCCACCATGCTGTTCACCTTGGCGAAGATCGTGGCCTTGCGTCCGGCCTTCGCGGCCGAAGCTTCGGCGTCGATGAGCTCGACGATACGTCGGGCGAGATCGAAGGGCGCCACGAGCAGGTGCTTGAACTTGGGCCGGCTGAGGTTGCCGGTCAGGACGTTGAAGAGCAGGCCCACGTCGGCCGTCACCTCGGAGTCTGCGGTGAACAGCGAGAAGTCGGTATAGACGCGCGCGGTCCGGGGGTTGTAGTTACCGGTACCCAGATGGGCGTAACGACGCAGTCCGCCCTTTTCCTGGCGGATGACGAGGCAGGCTTTGCAGTGCGTCTTAAGTCCGGCGAGGCCGTAGACGACGTGCGCACCGGCTTCCTCGAGCTGGCGGGCCCATTCGATGTTATTGAGTTCGTCGAAGCGGGCGCGGAGTTCGACCAGCGCCGTGACCTGCTTGCCGTTGCGGGCGGCTTCCTTGAGGGCCTCGACCACGGGCGAGTCGCCGCTGGTCCGGTAGAGCGTGAGCTTGATGGCGACGACGCTTTCGTCTTTGGCGGCCTGGCGGATGAAATCGACGACGGGCGTGAAGGACTCGTAAGGGTGGTGCAGCAGTAGGTCCTGCTGGGCAATGCGCGCATAGAGCTTGGCCGGATCGACGCACTCGGGCGGCAATGCGGGCACGAACGTCGGATAGAGTAGGTCAGGACGCGGGATCAGGTCGATGAGGCTGCCCAGGCGGAGGAGGTTGACCGGACCGGCGACCCGGAAGGCGTTGTCCGCCGAGAGTCCGATCGACTGCAGAAGCCAGCGCATCTCGCCCTCGGGGACGTCGGCTTCGATCTCAAGCCGGACCGGCGCGCCTTTACGTAGGTTGCGGATTTCTTCCTCGATGGCTTCGAGCAGGTTGCCGGCTTCTTCTTCGTCGACGTAAAGGTCGCTGTTGCGGGTGATGCGGAAGGCCCAGGACCCCTGCAGCTCGAGCCCCGGGAAGAGGCGATGGATGAACAGCTGGATGACGTGGCTGAGCAGCGTGTAGGCCTGCGCGGAGCCTTGACCGACGGTCAGCACGCGCGGGAGGACCCGCGGCACCGGCACGACGGCGCGTCGGATCTCGCCGTCCGCCGGATCACGCAGAAGGACCAGCAGGTAGAGGCCTTTGTTCGTGAGGACGGGGAAGGGGTGCGAAGGGTCGATCGCCAACGGCGTCAACGCGGAGAAGACGTCGCTGTCGAAGCGGGGGGAGAGTTCGGCTCGGTCGACCTCGTTCAGTTGTTCGCGCGATTTGAAGATGATGCCTTGGGCGGCCAACGCCGGCAGGAGCTGGTTCTTCCAGCAAGCCTGTTCGGCGTCCACGAGTGCGCGCGCCTTGGCGAGGACCTCGGTCAGGAACTCGCGGGTGGCGGGATGGCTGGCGGACTCCTCCTGCTGCATGATGCCGGCCACGCGGATCTCGAAGAACTCGTCCAGGTTGGAGCTGGCGATCGAGAGGAAGCGGACGCGTTCGAGCAGGGGGATGCTTTCGTCTTCGGCGAGTTCGAGGACCCTTCGGTCGAAACTTAGCCAGCTGAGTTCGCGGTTGAACATGGAGAGTGTGGTGGGACGGCGACGCGCGGCGACGCAGACGACTTCATTAGGTCCCGCAGATTCAGGGCAGGCAAACAAATGCCCTGCCGAGAATGTTACAATATGGTGCTCAGGAGCCGGTCGGTGTCCAAAACACCTCTAATTCCTCATGATTCGCCAAGCGGAGCTTCGGTGCCGCCGGATGAGGGTGGCGGACGATGTCGCCGCGCCCGAAGCGGGCCGCGAGTTTCTTGACCTCATGCTTCGACAGCCCGCGGGTCGGGACTTCGACGGATTCGATGCGGCCTTCCCGGATGGTGATGAAGCGGAGCAGGCCTTTGATGATCTGGACGTCGGAGATGAGCCGACCCAAGCCGGCGGGCAGCGGCGCCAATGAAGCATCCGAGAACGCCGCGAACGAAAATCGCACTTCACGCAGGTCGCGATGAAGGTGACGGTTGACGAACTCCGTCGACGCCGGGGCTTCCCAGGCGCGGGTCTCGTGGCTCCAGTGTTCGCCGGCGCCGAGCTGCGGATCCGGCAAGGCGTCGAGTTCCGGCGCGATACGGGTCATCTCGCCGCCCGCGAGCTCGTCGCTCAGACGCTGGAGGCGTTCGGCCGTGATCCGCAACGCGGGCTCGAGGATCAAGATGAGGCCGCCCGGCGCCAACCGGGCCTTGAGTTCCCCGAACCAGCGGAGCAGGGCGGGGGCGTCCAGCTGCGGCATCTCGTTCAGGACGAAGCCGGCGATGATCAGGTCGAAACGTCCTTCCGGCCAGGTGTCCGGGCGGGCGGCGTCGCCGATGCGCGTGCGGACGGTGGCGTCGGCTCCCAGGACCTCGCGGCCGAAGGATTCCATCGCCGCCAGCGCGCTCGGGGATTTATCGACGCCGGTCAGCTGGACACCACCGATGCCCAATTGACTAAGCCGATGCGCCGCGGCGACGCCGCACGAGCCAGGTCCGCAACCCAGGTCAAGGATCGCTGGGGTGGCCGTCAAGGGGCGCCACCCGCGGAGACCGCAGATCTGGGCCAGCGCGAAGGACGTGCGGGTGAAACTCTGCGGGAGGAAGAAGACGCCGTAAGCCGCGAGCAGTCGGGGGTCGGCGAAGTAGTCCGGGAACTTGCGGTCGGGTCGCTCGGTCGTGAAGAGGTCGGAAAGATGCGCCACCGCCGGCGTCATGCGTTCGAGGGCTTCGTCACCGACGCGTTCGGCAGCCAGTTCCGCCTGCCCGATCCAGAAAGCTTCGGCGGACTCCGGGTAGGCCAGCAGGTCAGTTGGCGACATCGCGACGACCCTCCAAGGCGCTGCGGAGCGTGGCGGGGTCGGCGAAGGTCAGGCCGCTGCCGCTCGGCAGGCCGAAGCCGATGCGCGAGACCTTGATGCTCGGACGGATCGCTTGGATCGCTTCGGTGATATAGTGGCAGGTGGCTTCGCCTTCGATGTCATTACCCAGCGCGAGGACGACTTCGGTGATAGGTTCATCCTTCAGGCGCTGCTCGAAGGTCGCCAGGTTCAGTTGATCCGGGCCGACGCCATTGATGGGTGACAGGCGGCCGTGCAGGACGTGGTAGGTGCCACGATAGGCCGAGGAGCGCTCGATGGCCATGAGGTCGGGGACTTGTTCGACCACGCAGACGGCGGCCGGGTCGCGTTTGACGTCCTGACAGACCGGGCAGAGTTCCGTTTCGGCGAGGCTGCCGCAACGACCGCAACGTCGGACGGCCGCAGCGGCGGCCTGCAAGGATTCGAGCAGAGGCGCGAGCTTGCCGGGGCGCTCGACCAGCAAGTGGAGGGCGAGGCGTTCAGCGGAGCGATGCCCCATGCCGGGGAGCATCTTGAGGAGCTGGCGGACCTTGTCGAAGGAAGGGGTCACGGGCGATCACATCCCGGGCAGGGAGAAACCGGCCGTGGCCTTCGACATCGTGGCCTCGTGCAGGGCACGGGCCTTGGCCGAGGCTTCCTGAAGGGCGAGCACGAGGGCCTGTTCGACCACGTTCTTTTCCTCTTTGAGGAACTCGGGGTCGATGCTTAGCCCGTGGACGAGCCCATGGCCGTCGACCGTCACGCGGATCGCGCCGCCCCCGTGGGAGACTTCCAGCCTTTCGGCCGAAAGCTGCTGCTGCGCCTCGGCGATGCCACGCTGCATCTTCTGGGCTTGTTTGAGGAGTTTGCCTACGCCTGCCATATAAGAGGGCAGGGTCGTCAGCGGCGGCACGGAGTCAAGGTCGTCCCTTACGTACCCGCTTGCGCCTGCCCTCGACCCGTCCACTTTCGTCCCATGCGGCCGCCACGCGACCTTCAGATCATCGGGGACTTCGTCGCCCTCACCTGGGAGGACGGTCATGAACAGTGCCTGCGGGCCGAGCTCCTGCGGGAACTTTCCCCGAGCGCGGAGAACATGGGGGAAGTGGACATCCTTGGCCAGCGCTGGGGCGGCGACGGACCCCGTCGGTTCCCCGGTGTGTCGGTGACAGGGATGAGTCGCGTGGGCAACTATGCGGTGAGTTTCGAGTTCAGCGACGGACACCGGACCGGCATCTATAGTTGGGATTACCTTCGCGCTATCGATCCGCCGAAATAAGTTTTTACAGGTTGCCCGCCCTCGGGGAACGGACAACATGAAGGACGTGAAAAAGACTTACGTCCTGGACACCAACGTACTGATTCACGATCCCGAGTCCCTGTTCAAGTTCGATGAGCACATCGTCGCCGTGCCTGTCGAGGTCTTGTCCGAACTCGATCGTCTGAAGACCCAGCAAGGTCAGCTCGGCGCCAGCGCGCGCCGCGTGAATCGGGCCATCCGGGCGCTCTTCGAGAATCGCCCCCTGAAGGATATCGTCGACGGCGACCCCTCGAAGCCAGGCACGCTCCACGCGGATCTGCGCGACGGCGGTGAGCTGCGTATCGTGATCAACGAGGCGCTCATCCGCGACCACTTCAGCGGACCGAAGTCCGAGCGCCTCCGCGCGGTCTTCATGCAGGTCGACGCGCCCGACCACCGCATCATCGCCTCCGCGGTCTACCTCCGCGACACATCCAAAGGTCAGGTCATCCTCGTCACCAAGGACGCCTGCATGGCCTTGAAGGCGCAGGCTTTAGGCCTCGAGGTCCAGGATTACCGTAACGACCGCGTCGAGACCAGCGACGTCGGCGACTACCGCACGATCAAGGTCACCGCGGCCGCGATGCGCGACTTCCGGGAGCTCGGCCAGGTGCAGGTGAAGGTGAAGGAAGAGCC
>CALPIW020000006.1 GCA_943323725.2 Polynucleobacter meluiroseus
CGTGCTCCTCTTCTCCTTCCTCTGGACGGTGCTCGTCTATTACCCTGTCGCGCATGCCGTCTGGGGCGCCACCGGCGACTTCTCCGGCATCGCCAATGCGGACGCCGCCTTCAAGGCCGCGGACTTCGCCGGCGGCATCGTCGTGCACATGACCTCGGGCTGGTCCGCCCTGCTCCTCTGCGTGCTCGTCGGACCGCGCATCGGCTTCGGCAAGCGCGCGATGCCGCCGCACAGTATGGTCCTCTGCGTGATCGGCACCGGCCTGCTCTGGGCCGGCTGGTATGGCTTCAACGCCGGTTCGGCGCTCGCCGCCGATGGCGTGGCCCTGCAGGCCTTCCTGACCACCACGCTCGGCGCGGCCACGGCCACGATGACGTGGGCGCTCGTGGAGAAGCTCCACCGCGGCAAGATCTCGGTCCTCGGACTTTGCTCGGGCGCGATCGCCGGCCTGGCGACCGTGACCAACGCCGCGGGCTTCGTCTCGGGTGGTTCGGCCGTGATCATCGGCCTGCTCGCGGGCAGCATCTCCTACTGGGCTTGCTCGGTGCTCAAGCCGAAGTTCGGCTACGATGACGCCCTCGACACCTTCGGCGTCCACGGCATCGGCGGCACGATCGGCGCGCTCGCGACCGCCCTGCTCATGGACGGCGCGGTCAACGAAGCCGGTGGCAAACTCGTCGCCAAGGGACTGCTCATGGGCCAGCTCACGGCCATGCTGCTTTGCATCGTCGTCTCGCTCGTCATGACTTGGATCATCGCGAAGCTCGTCGCCGTGACCATCGGACTGCGTCCCTCGGAAGAAGCGGAAGCGCAGGGCTTGGACATCGCCGATCACGGCGAAGAAGGTTACAACGCGAATTAAGTCGGTTTTCTTCGGCTGAACCTGACCGCCTGCCTCTTTTCGGGCAGGCGGCAGAGAGGCCTTCGCTTTAATTTAAGCACTTTTAGGCCATCGGTTCGAATGCGAGGTGTTGGCACGGGGGTTGCGAAAGGGCTTACGCCATGAAATCCCTGCTACGAACTCTCACTATCCTCGCCCTGGCGGCAGTGCCTTACCTGTCGTCGGCGCAGAACGCCCCCGCTCCGGCGGCCGAACCCGCCAAAGCCGCACCGGCGGCTGCCGCCATCGACCAGCGCGTGGCTGACCTCGAAGCCTACGTCAACAACACCGGCCCCAAGGCAGGGGATGACAAGGTCGCCGCGGGTCCGATCGCCGCTTCCCCGGGTCCGGGTCACAACGCCTTCATCATGGTGTGCGCCGCGCTGGTGCTCTTCATGACGCTGCCCGGCCTCTTCCTCTTCTACGGCGGCCTGGTGCGCTCGAAGAACATCCTCTCCGTGGTCGCCCAGTGCTTCGGCCTGGCCGGCATGGTGGCGATCCTCTGGTGGGCCGTGGGTTACTCCCTGGTCTTCGGCAAGAGCTTCGACGGTACCTTCCTCGGACACATCTTCGGCGGCAGCGAATTCTTCTTCCTGAACGGCGTCGGCGCCGCCCCGAACGGAGATTACGCTTACTGGATCTCCCAGAACGTCTTCTCGATGTTCCAGCTGATGTTCGCGATCATCACCCCGGCCCTCATCGTCGGCGCCATCGCCGAACGCATGAAGTTCTCCGCGGTCATGCTCTTCATGCTCGGCTGGATGTTCCTCGTCTACTTCCCGATGGCCCACGCGATCTGGGGCATCACCGGCGACATGAACGGCGTCTGGAACGCCAAGGCCTCCATCAAGGCGATCGACTTCGCCGGCGGCACGGTCGTCCACATGACCTCGGGCTGGTCCGCGCTCCTGCTCTGCATCATCCTCGGACCTCGCATCGGCTTCGGCAAGAAGGCCATGACGCCGCACAGCATGGTGCTCTGCGCCATCGGTACCGGCATGCTCTGGGTGGGTTGGTACGGTTTCAACGCCGGCTCGGCCCTCGCCGCGGACGGCGTCGGCGCCCAGGCCTTCATGACCACCACGCTCGCCGCGGGCGTCGCCGCCTTCACCTGGGGCGCCCTCGAGTGGATCCTCCGCAAGCACGCCAGCATCCTCGGCCTCTGCTCGGGCGCCGTCGCCGGCCTCGTCGTGATCACCCCGGCCGCGGGCTTCGTGACCGCCAGCTCCGCGGTGCTGATCGGCGTCCTCGCCGGTGTGGTGCCCTTCCTGGCCGTGGTCTACATGAAGTCCAAGCTCGGCTATGACGACGCGCTCGACACCTTCGGCGTCCACGCGGTCGGCGGCACCCTCGGCGCCATCCTGACCGGCGTCCTCGCCACGGCCGACGTCAACGGCAACCTGAACACGAACCTCAAGGACATCGTCGGCAAGACCCTCCTCACCGAGCAGCTCAAGGCGATCGGCATCACCCTGGTGCTCTCCCTGGTCGCCACCGCGATCCTCGCCTACGTGATCAAGGCCGTCATCGGCCTCCGCCCGACCGAAGAAGAAGAGGCCCGCGGCCTCGACATCTCGGACCACGGCGAAGAAGGTTACAGCCACAACTCCTAAGCCTCCCTCCAGGGAAGCCGGCCCGCAGGCCGTCCGATACCGGACGGCCTGCTTCTTTTAGGGGATTTCCTGACAGTGGCTTAATCTACTATGGAATTGCCAACTTTCAGATACTGACACCAGAATGTCTTCATCCGTCCGCCATGCTTAAAATCTCCGCCCAACTGAATGACCGGGACTTCCAAGGCACCGCCGAGGAATTAGCGACCTTCGTGTCCGAGAAGCTGGCTGAACTCGGCTTCGGCGAGCGCCACCGCTCCTCCGAGCGCCTGGTCCGCTTCTACGCCTACCAGAAACTCCTGAGCCGACCGGAAAAAGCCCCCGACGACGGACGCCAGCGGCTCTTCGGCCAACTGCAGGTCCGGCAGCTCCTGCTCGCCCGCCTGCTCGCCGAGCGCGGCTGGGATCTCGACCGGATCCGCACCCTCCTCCTGCAGAACCAGGAGACCAGCGCCCTCAATAAGCTGATCGATGAATTAGCCACGCCCACCGAAGCAGAAAAGCTCTTCTTCCGGACCCGCTCCAGCGAAGATGATTCGGTGACCGCACAGCTGCGATCCGAAACGAGAAGGATGCACGCCCGCATGCCCACGGCCTACTCCCAACGCGATGAAATGGCGGAACCATCGGCACCCGCCTACAAGCCCGCCCGCAAGTCCAGCTTCGCCATGGTGCAGCAGATGAAGCAGGTCGCCGAAAGCGATGAATCCCCCGCCGATGCCCTTCGCCTGATGATAAAAAAGGAGCTGGCCCGCGACGACCTCAGCCCGGCCGCCCGTAGCCTGCTCGATCAGCTATTGTCCTTCAATCCGTCCTCCCGAGGCGATGAACCGAAGACCGAAAGATGGACCAAAGTCCGGCTGACCCATTGGTGCGAAGCTCACTTTAACATCGATAGTCGCATGACCCCGACCAAAGAAGAACTGCTAGAAATCGCGGATAATTTCAGCAAAGCATTGATGAAGAAGTACTTATAATTATGACAGTGTTAGTTTGATGCTAGTTATGTGATAGTATCTTATTGGATGTTGACAGTATAGGGGATTGGGGCATGGTGGTGGGGATGATTCCTCCCATGAGCCAACCCAAGATCGAAATCCTGCCCTTGAAGAAGGGCTTCCTCCGCGCCGCCTCCGAAGCGACGCACGTCCTCGTCCGCATCGTCGCCCCCAGCCAGCCGGCTGACGTCGTCGCCACTCCCCGCGCCCCGCTCGACCTCGCCCTGGTCATCGACCGCTCCGGCTCGATGTCCGGCCGCCCGCTGGAAGCCGCCCTCGAAAGCGCCGCCCGCATCGTCAGCGGCCTGCGCAGCGACGACCGTGTCGCCGTCGTGGCCTTCGATGGTGAGATCGAAATCGTCCAACCGCTCGTCGCGGCTACTGACCGGGCCACGCTCGTCCAGCGCATCCGTTCGATCGACGCCCGCGGCTCCACCGACCTCTTCGGCGGCTGGGAAGAAGCCGTGAAGCAACTCGCGCCCTTCACCCGCAAGGACCGCATCGCCCGCGTCATCCTCCTCAGCGACGGCCAGGCCAACCACGGCCTCGTGAACGAGCAGGAGATCTTCGCCCGCGTCACCAAGGCGGCCGGCGCCGGTATCACGACCTCCACGGTCGGCCTCGGCCACGGCTTCAACGAATCGCTCATGACCGGCATGGCGACCGCCGGCGAAGGCGTCGCTAACTTCGGCCAGACCGCGGACGACCTCGACGAGGCCTTCGAAGAACAGTTCGCGATCCTCTCGAACAGCTACCTGCGCCAGGTGAAGGTCAGCGTGCAGGGCGGCAGCGACGTGCAGGCCCGCTTGGTCGGCGAACTCCTCGAGGAAGGCGTCGCCCGCAGCCGCAAGCTGGGTACCCTGCCCTGGGATGCTTCGCTCGTCGCGGTCGTCGAACTGAAGATCGGCGCCAACGCCAAGCCCGACGCGCTCGCGGCCGTCAACTTCGAAGCGCTCACCAAGGAGGGCGAGGTCCTCAAGTTCGGCCCGGAACTCATCGCGCTGCCCGAGGCGGACCTCGCCGCCTACTCCGTGCTGCCGATCGACGCTTCGGTCGCGGCCGCCGTATCCGAAGCCCTGGTCTCCGAGAAGATCGAGGCCGTCGAAGCCCTCGCCCGCGCCGGCAAGTTCGCCGAAGCGAAACAGGAATTCGAGGAGCTCCTGAAGCGCTCCGACCTGACGGACTGGGCCAAGCAGAAGGTGGAACACCTCCGGAACCTGCTCGATGAGGACGCCGGCATGGCGATCAAGGAGATGCGCTACGGCCGTTCCCGCATGCTCCGACAGACCAAGGCCGCGATGATGCGCGACTTCGACACGCAGTTCTGCGTCGCCTCGGAAGACGCGAAACCGATCTACCTTCAGAAGAAGATCGTGGCCGGCACCGCCCGTAAACCGAAGCCCCCGCAGGGCGGCCAGGCTCCGCAGGCCTGAGCAACGGACAAAACTCGGGATTTCAGCCCGGTGGAAGCGATTCCACCGGGCTTTTTGTTGCCCGCTCTGGACGGCCGGGCAAGATGGGTCTCCGCCTCCCATGTCCCGCGCTCTCCGCATCACCCTCTGGAGCGTCGGCCTCGTCGCCGTCGCCGTCGGAGCCACCCTTTTCTGGATCGAATCCCAGCTCCGTCCCGAACCCCTCGGCGCCCGCGTCAAAGGCCTGCTCGCCGAAGCCGGCATCAAGGGCGGCATCGCCCGCATCGAAGCGTCCCTCGACGGAAAATTCTCCGCCGAGGGTATCGACCTCGTCCTCGCCGACGGCACCAAGGTCTCCGCGGCCTCGCTCAAAGGCGAAGCCGACCTCTTCGCCATCATCGGCGGTACCTACGCGCTGCGTAGCCTCGAACTCAAGACGATCGACGTCGACCTGAGCACGCGCCGGCCCGCCACCCAGGCGGAGGCCGCTCCCGCCGCGCCGGCGACGAAGACCACCTTACCGCCTTTCGTCCTCGGACCGTATGCCGCGACGGGACGCGTCCGGCTGGCCGACGGCACGCTGTTGCGCTTCAGCGTCCGCGGTGACGCCTTCGATTCCCGCGGTCAGGCCGATCTCCGCGCCGGCATCGCCTGGCCCGGCTTCGTCGTCGGCAAGCAGACCACCGATCCGCGCGGCGAGGTCTCCCTGAAGGCCTCCTTTCGCCGTCCCCTCGGCGGCGAAGGCGTCACGCTCGACGCGCTCTTCGACGACCTTGCGTCGCTCCGCATGGAGCTCGCGGCGAAGGACGCCAGTCCGGCCGCCGTCGGTTCCGTCGGCTTCATCCTGGACGCGGCTTCCGTCCCCGGCAAACCGGGCGTCACTTTCACGGGCACGATGAACGACTCCGCCGGACGTCCCGCGGTGAAGCTCCGCGGCGAGCATCTCGCCGGACGCACCTCGGTCGCCGCCGACCTCGACGTCGACCCCTCGCGCTTCGGCATCCTCAGCCAGCAGCTCCCTGACGTCCGCATCACCGGCGGAGCGAAAGGTGAACTGGACGGTACGCGCTGGCAGGCCGACCTCGACCTCAAGGCGCTCTGGGCGGACCTGAGCCGACTCTCGCCCCGCCTGCCCAAAGACGGCCGCTCCGAATGGCGGCTCGCGGCGAACGCGCAGAGCACCGACGCGGGCTTCGCGGTGAAAAGCCTGACCATCGCGGGCCACGGCGTGAAGATCGCCATCCCGCAGACCCTCACCTGGAAGGGCGGCCTCCTGCCGGTGAACGCCGATGAGGCGAACGTGACCATCGCCGCCGACGACGCCGACCTCGTCGCGCTGAATCCTTTCCTCGCCTCCGCGGAAGTGATCGCGACCGCCGGTCGCTGGACCGGCGAAGCCTCGGTGTCCTTCAAGGACGGACAGCCCGCCGTGCGCAGCGTGCGCACGCACAGCCTGCGCGGCGTCACCCTCGAGCAAGCGGGCAAGCCGCTGGTGCGCGGCATCGACGCGGAACTGCCCGTGAGCTCCGCCGACGGGACGATCGCCCTGGGTCCCTTCAGCGTGCGCTGCGCCGCCGGCGAGATCGCGGGCGGACGCCTTACGCTCCGGCCCGGCGCCGACGGCGCCTGGACCGCGCTCGCGGACATCGACGTGGGCATCGTCGAACTCGCCTCGCAGCCGAATTGGGAAGACCTCCCGGTGGACAAACTCAAAGGCATCCGCATCAGCGCGAAGGCCGCCGTGGAACGCGCCGCCGGCCAAGCCCCGGTCGTCGCTTCCGCCGAAGCTCGTATCTTCCGCGAAGGTCGCAACCTGCTCGCCCTGAAACTGCGCCAACCCCTGCCGACCGTCGGAGCCAGACCGACCGGCGTGCTGGTCGAAGCCGCCGCGCGCGACCTTCCGCTCGAATCCCTCGCCGCCGTGGTCCCGGGACTCAAACTGTCCGGCGACCTCACCCGCGCCGACCTCGTCGCCGGCTTCAGCCGGGAAGGCCTCTTCGTCCGCACGGAAGGCGCGCCGCTCGCCTTCGCCCGGACAAGTGCCTCCTGGGCGGGCAAGGCGTGGGTCAAGGAATGCGACCTCGCCGCCAGCCTCGATCTCCTCATCGGCGAGAAGTCCACGCTGATCGGCTTCAACCAAGCCTCACTGAAGAATCAGAACCGCGTCCTCGCCGAAGGAGACATCAAAGTCGGGCTCGGTGAAGCCGGCACGACGCTCCGCCTGCAGGGCGACCTCGGGGCCTTAGCCGAACAACCTTTCGCAGGCCCCCTGGGCATCGTCACCGGCGGCCGTTACCGCGCCAGCGCGGACCGAGCCCAGGACGGCGAGATCAAAGTCTCCCTGGAAGTCAGCGACGTCGGCCTCCGCCAGAGCGAAGGCCGCATCGCGCAGGCGACCGTCACGGGACGTTATGCGCCCAAGCCGGACGGGCTCGACGCCGAGGGCGGCTTCCGCCTGCAGGCCGCGCACACCAGCGCCGGCAAGTTCACCCTCACGCAGCGCGTCGCCGGGACGAAGACCGACTGGCAGGCCAAGGTCACGGTCGATAACATCGACGTCGACGACGTGCTCTCGCTGCTCCCGAAGTCGGAGGAGATCGTCGCCGAGACGCCCACGACGCCGCCGGCGCCGGACCGGACACCTTTCTGGGCTGGCCATACCGGCGCGTTGGAAATCACGGTCGGCACCGCGAAGGCTTACGGCATCAAGGCCGAGGGACTCGTCGTCCGCGCCGATGCGCAGCCGAACGGTCTGCGCCTGAGCCAGCTTTCCGGCCGGCTTGCGGAAGGCACGCTCAGCGGCCGCGGCCAGCTGGCCTTCCAACCGACCGTCAACAACGGTCCGTACACCCTCGCGGGTACGGTGAGCCTGACGCAGTTTAATTTCGGCGAAGTCGCCCAGGCGGTCCCCGCGGTGAAGGACTTCCTCCAAGGCAAGGGCGACGCCACCGCTTCCGTGACCAGCATCAGTGGCACGCCGGGCGAACTCCTCGGTCGCCTCCAGGCGGACGCGCAGCTCACCTCGCGCGGCGGCGTCATCCGCGCCTTCGGCGACAAGAACAGCAGCATGTCCCTTTCGGCCAACAAGGCGGGAGATATCGGCGAGACGCTCGGCGGACTCGCCCTGATCGCCGGCGCGCTCACGAAGAACCAGCAACAAGGCGAAAAGATCGCCAAGATCGGCGCCGCGATGACGGCGGCCGCCAAGCTCCAGAAAGCCGTCGCGGAATTCGCTTATACCACCGCGACCATCAAGGCCTCCCGACTGGCCTCCGGCACGATCAAGCTCGAGACGGCCGATATCCGTAACGAGACGCTGCAGCTCTCGGCCAAGGGGGGCATCAACGTCGACCCTAAGTCCGGCTTCGCCGACTGGCCGATGGCCTTCACCACCCAACTGCGTGGCTCGGGCGAATTCGCGGAGTATTACCAGGTGCTCGGCTTCGGCGCCGGACCGGCCGTCGCCGACGGCTTCACCGACGGCCCGGGTATCAACGTGACCGGTTCGTTGAACCAAGTCCGCACCGACCTAGCGGAAAAACTCCAGGCGGCCGTCGACCGCACGCGTAACGCCCCCTCGGCCGAGCCGGCAGGTCAGGCGCCGCAGGCCGCTCCTGGCGGTCAGGCCGCGCCGCCGCGGCGACGCAACCCGCTGGGCGATCTGCTCAACGAGCTCGGTCGTTGATGACGGCGACGCGCGCAACCTTGGCCGGCCTCGCCGGACTGGCGGCGCTCGTCGCGCTGGCCCTTTCCGTGGGCGCCCAAGGCTTCGGCTGGGGCGATGGCGGAGCGTGGGCCTTGTTACGCGCCCCGCGCGTGCTCGCGGCGCTGGCCGCCGGCCTGGCGCTCGGCGTCGGCGGCGCCGCACAACAAGGCGTCTTCCGTAACCCACTCGCCGACCCCGGGCTCACCGGCGTCTTCGGCGGCGCCCTCTTCGGCATCGCCGTACTGCTGGGCGTCGCGCCGGAGACGGCTTGGCGCCACGCCTGGCTCCTGCCTGCGGCCGCCTTCGCCGGAGCGCTCGCGACCTCGGCCTTGCTCGTCGTCTGCGGCCGCGGCGGCTCCTCCGCGCGCCTGCTCCTGACCGGACTCGGCCTCAACGCCTTCACCGCTGCCGGCACGCTCGTGATCGCCTCGCGCAGCGGCGAATCCCGCGAGCTGCTGACCAACGGAGCCTACGGCGACTGGCTCGGCATGGCGACGCTCGAACTCACCTGGATGCCGATCCTGCTCTGCCTTGCCGCGACGCTGCTGCTCCTGCCGAAGGCGCGCTCGCTCGACCTCCTTGCCTTCGGTGACGACGCCGCCCGCGGCTTCGGTACGGACGTAGCCGGAGTGCGACGTGACGCGGTACTGCTGACCGCGTTGGCCGCGGCCGCCGCGACCTGCCTCGTCGGCCAAGTCGCCTTCATCGGCTTGCTGGCCCCGCACCTCGCGCGGGCCATCGTCGGTCCGCGCCATGCGGGCGTCCTGCCCTGCTCGGCGTTGCTCGGCGCCGCGCTCCTGCTCGCCGCCGACACCCTCGGCCGCGGCCTCTGGCCGCAGGCGCCGCTTTCCGCCGCCGCGGTCACCGCGGTGATCGGCGCACCGCTCTTCATCTGGATCGCGAGGGGCCGCCATGAGTGAGCCGTTCCTCGAGTGCGCCGCCTTGGCCGTGGAACTCCGCGGCCGTCGGATCATCGACGGCGTCTCGCTGCGGGCGGAAGCCGGCCAGGTCGTCGCCATCGTCGGCCCTAACGGCGCGGGCAAGACGACGCTGCTACGCGCCCTAGCCGGGCTGATCGCTTCGACCGGCGAACTCCGGATCGCCGGTGAAGATCCTCGCCAAGCCTCCGCCCGAGCCAACGCCCGCCGCCGGGCCTATGGCGCGCAGCAGCCGACCAGCGCCTGGGATTACCGCGTCTGCGACCTCGGCGAGATCATCGGTGCGCCGGACGCTTACGCCGATCAGCTGGGCAGCCTTGACCTGAGCGAGCTGGCATCACGCCGGCTCTCCCAGCTCTCCGGCGGCGAACAGAAGGCCGCGCATCTGGCGATGACGTTCGCCTCGCTCGACGAACCTTACGGCGCGCTGCTCCTGCTCGACGAGCCGACGGCTTCGCTCGACCTCGCCCGGCAGACCTTGGTCGCGGCGACACTCCGGCGCTTCGCCCAAGCCGGCGGCACCGTCATCGTGGCGACGCATGACCTCACTTTTGCGCGGACGTGCGATGCTGTCCTCGTCCTCGCGGAAGGGCGGGCGATCGGCCTAGGCGTGCCGTCGGCCGCGCTCACGCCGGCAGTCATCGCCGAGACTTGGGGCGCTTCGGCTCAGGCGGAAGCGTGATCAGCTTCCCGTGTCGGGCCGCTGAGAAGAGATACTGCTGCGCCAGACCGGCGGCGGGACCGAAATGGGCGCGGCCGAACTGCTCGAGCGGCGCCGGCTTCCAGCCGCGCAGGCCATAAGCATCGCCCAACGCTTGAACGACCCAGGTATCGACCGGGAAACTTTCCAGGCGTCCGAAACCAAAGAGCGCCACGCACGCGGCGACCTTCGGGCCGACGCCCGGGAGGGATTGGAGTTCGGCGAGCAAGGCGGGCGTGTCGAGGGCCGCGAATTCTTCGGCCCAACGCGGGCGGGTGAGCAGTCGCTGGGCGGTGCCGCGGAGAAAGGCGGCGCGATAACCCAAGGCACAGGACTTCAGCACGGCGTCATCCGCGGCGGCCAAGGCGGACCAAGTCGGCAAGGCATGGAAACCGGCGCCGAGCGGCTCACCGAGCTTCTCCGCCAGCGAGGCGACCATGACGCGGATCTGCAGGATGCGCTTGTTCGAACTGCACAGGAAGCCGATGAGCGTCTCATGCGGATCCTGTCGCAGGATACGCAGGCCCGGAAACGCCTCGCGCGCCGCGCGGAGGACCGGATCGGAGCGCCATGGCAGATCGGCGGAAAGCCGGGCCTGCGCGCCTGCGGCGTCGAGATAAGCGAGGAGCGCCGGCTCGGTGCCCGCAGCCCCCTTCAGTCCGCGCCACTCCAGCCCATCCTTGCCGGCACGCAACATCGCCACCGTGCGGCCGAAAACGCCGACCCAAGCGCCATCGTCCGACGGACGCCAACGGAAGGACTGACCCCCGTCGAGTTGTTCGGCGAGCAAGGCTGCCGGGACGTCCTCGGCCAACCGCAGCGGGCGCCAAGCTGTCCACTCCGTCGCGGCCATGGACTCAGCGTCCGAGGTCGCGGGGCGTGCCCCAGAGGAAGCTGTGCTTGGCGGCGAGGACCTTGCCCTTCGCGTCGACGACCGAGATGCGCCAGGCGAGCGGACGCCAGTTCGCCTCGCCGGCCTGCTTGCCGGTCAGGCCGATGACAACCTCGCCGAAAGGAAAGCCCGGGCGGAAGCGGGCGGGAAATTCGTAGCGTTCGGCGACGGTGTTCTCCGTGCGGACGACCTGCAGGACGAGACGGGCATCGGCCGGCGGCGCGTCCGCGAGCTTGATGTAGTAGTAATACCCCCCGCGGACGGCGGGGTCGGTGCGGAAGACGACGTCGGCACCATGGTCTTCCTTGGCGCCCAGCACGTCGGACGCGCGAGCAGTGTCGGCGGCCGTGCGGCGGCGTTCATTCACATACGAGATACCCGGGACCTCGTCGGACGAGATCACGGGGGTGTCGCACCCCACGAAGAGCAGCGCAGCGAGCGCGGCCCACAGAGAGGCCTGGCTCACCGCTCGGCTCACTTCTTGGCCTTCTTCTTGCTCGCGGCGGCGCGGGCGATCTTGACGCGATCCTTCTTGCGCTCGAGGTAGGCGCGACGACGGCGACGCTTGATGACTTTGTTGCTCTGTTGACCCATGGTGCGTGCATCCTCCCGCAACCCCTCGGATGGTCAAGGAGAAGGTTTACGGACCTTCCCCGGAGGGCCGGGGAGAGGAAAGAGTCCTTTCTGGCTGCCTGGGTAGGGATCGAACCTACGACCAAGTGATTAACAGTCACCTGCTCTACCGCTGAGCTACCAGGCAGTGCGAAAGGAGTCCAATCAAGGCAAGGTCGGGGCGGCTCTGTCAAACAAATCCTCGTCTCTTCGACCTGGCGTCCCTCCGGCTGAAAACACCGCAATCATCCTAAAAGGCTCAGGTTAACAGGGGTCGCGGCGACATTCACCCCATGGCCCCCTAATCTCTGGACAGCCCTGTGCGGCCTGTCTTCCTTGTGTCCAATCCCATGCGCTGGTCCCGACTTCCTGAAACTCCCAACGCCCCCGGCTTCGGCGGCGCCTTCGTGGGCACCTCCGGCGACCTCCTCCTCTGCGGCGGCGGTTCGAACTATCCCGACAAGCCCGCCTGGGAAGGCGGCGTCAAAGCCTGGCACGACACGGTCTACTCGCTGACCAGCACGCGCTCGAAGAAGTGGGCGACGATCGGCAAGCTCCCCCGCCCTTGCGGCTACGGCGTCGGCGTCTCGATCCGCCAAGGCCTGCTCATGATCGGCGGCGCCGACTCGCACCGCCACTACGCCGACTGCTACACGCTGTCCGTCGAGGACGGCGAACTGAAGGTCCGCCCCTTCCCCTTCCTGCCGCGTCCGCTGGCCTACGCGACCGGCGCCCTCGTCGGCAGCAAGGTCATCGTCGCCGGGGGCACCGAACGGCCGGACGCGACCGCGGCGTCGTCCAGCGCCTTCGCGATCGACCTCGCGAACCTCAACGCCGGCTGGAGGGAACTCCCGCTCTGCGCCGGCTCGGGCCGCATGCTCGCGCAGTCCGCCGGCACGAAGGACACGTTCTACCTTTTCGGCGGCGTCGCACTGAGCCCCGGAGCCAAGGGCGTCGAACGCGAGTACCTTTCGGACTGCCACGCGTTCACGCTCGGCAAGGAATGGCGCCGTCTTTCCGCGCTGCCCCGGCCGGTCGCCGGCGCGCCCTCGCCTTGCCCGGTGTTCGAGAACGAGATCCTCGTGCTCGGCGGCGACGACGGCAAGCTGGCGGGCAAGATCGAAGCGGCCAAGCATCCTGGCTACGCGAAGACCGTCCTCTCTTACGACAAATCGACGGACACCTGGACCGAGGCCGAAGAAGGCTCCGCCAACGTGCTGTCCACCGGTTGCACGAAATGGTCCGGCGGCTACGCCCTGACCAACGGCGAGCTGCGTCCGTTCGTGCGTTCCGCCGAAGGCTGGTTGCTGCGCACGGAATAATCATTGGGGCTGGCGGGTCGGCGGAGACGGGCTATAAACGCCTCACCCCGGCGCCATGCTCCGCCTCACCCCATTGTTCGGCCTGTTCGTGGCGGCGCTCACCGTTGCGCAGAGCGAGCCTTTGCCGGACCTGCCCGACCCTCTCGGTCGCGCCGGGATGATCGCCGCCGTCCTCCGCGAAGCCGACGGCAGCGAGGTCATCGTGGCCGCCGGAGGCAGCAACTTCCCGGACAAGATGCCCTGGCAAGGCGGCCAGCGAAAATATCATAAGGACATCCTCAAGCTCGCGCGCAAGGACGGCGTCTGGAGTTGGAGCAAACTCGGCGAACTGCCCGAAGGATTGGTCGGCGCGGCTTTCTGCGCGACGCCCCGACGAGACGCCGTGGTGTTCGCCGGTGGCGCCGCGGCCGGCGGCCACCGCGCCGGCGTCTGGCGGATCGGACTCGACGGCAAGGTGTCCCGCTTCGGGCCCGACCTGCTCCGCCCGCGGGCTTACGGCGGCTTCACTTCGACCAAAGGACATCTCGTCATCCTCGGAGGGACGGATGGACCGGAGGCGACGGAGACGATCCCGACGCTGACGTCGCTCGACCTCGACGCGCCCGACAAGGCGTGGCGGACGACCGACGCCGACCCGAGCTTCGGCCGGATCATCCCGCTCGTCGGCGCCGGCCCGAACCTGCTGCTCTGGGCGGGCGGCTGCTCGCTCTCGGCCAAGGACGGCAAACCGTTCCGCGACTACCATGATAACCTCGCCTTCCAGTCGTCGCTCGACGCCGGCAACCGCTTCCACGGGCTGCCCCACGCGCTCGCCGGCGCCGCCGGACCGGGCGTGGCGACGGCGACGCACCTTTTCTTCGTGGGAGGGGACGACGGCACGCAGTACGGACACCCTTATGAGACGCACACCGGCCTCGCCCGGCGTATCTTCGCGATCGACCTCGAGTCCCTCGAGGTGACCGAGCTCGGCGAGTGGCCGCATCCGGTCGCGGTCGCGCCGCTCCTGCGGCTGGGCGACGACCTCGTCACCGTGAGCGGAGAAGTGCGCCCTGGCGTCCGCACCCCTAAGCTCACCCGGTGGCCGATCCCGGCCAGATACCGATGAACGAAACCCCATCCGCCTCCCGCACGGCCTGGCTGGTCGTCGCGCTACTGATTCCAGTCGCGTTGCTCAACTACCTCGACCGTCAGATGCTCGCGACGATGAAGTCGTCCATGCTCGGCGACCTGCCGGATATCCAGACCAAGGCGCAATGGGGCCTGGTCCTTGGTTCATTCAAATGGGTCTATGCGATCTTCAGCCCGATCGGCGGCTACCTCGCGGACCGGGTCAGCCGACGTCACGTCATCTGCTTCAGCCTCTTCGCGTGGTCCGCGGTCACCTGGGCCACCGGTCAGGTGAATGACTACGACCAACTGCTATGGACGCGTGCCATCATGGGCGTCAGCGAAGCCTTCTACATCCCGGCCGCGCTCGCGCTCATCGCCGACTACCACCTCGGACCTACGCGTTCACGGGCGATCGGGCTCCACCAGATGGGCATCTACGTCGGCGTGATCATCGGCGGCTTCGCCGGCTACGCCGCGGATGAGCCGACCATCGGCTGGCGCGGCGCCTTCGCGTGGTGCGGCCTGCTCGGCATCGCCTATTCCGTCCCGCTCTTCCTCTTCCTGCGGAATCGCCCGGCGACCAACGAAACCGTCGCCCGGACGGACGCAGGCTCGACCGTCCGCGCGCTCCTCGGAAATCCCAGCTTCCTGCTGCTGGTGGTTTACTTCACCCTGCCCGCGATGGCGGCATGGGTCGTGCGCGACTGGATGCCTGACATCCTCCGCGAGCGCTTCCAGTTGGGTCAGGGCAAGGCGGGCGTCTCCGCGGTCCTTTATTGGCAGCTCGCCGCCATCGTCGGTGCGGTGCTCGGCGGCTGGCTAGCCGACCGCTGGATGCGGACGAATATCCGCGGACGCATCTTTGTCAGCGCGATCGGCACGTTCCTGCTCCTCCCCGCCCTCTTCGGCGTAGGTAACGCGCCCACCCTGCTCGTGGCCGTGCTCTTCCTCATCGTCTTCGGGCTCGGCTGGGGCTTCTTCGACTGCAATAGCATGCCCATCCTCTGCCAGCTCGTCGGGCCACAGCATCGGGCCACGGGCTATGGCCTGATGAACCTCGTGAGCATCAGCTGCGGCGGCTTCGCCGATTGGATCTTCGGCGCCCTCCGCGACCGTCAGATGCCCCTGAACGCCATCTTCGGGGTCTTCGCCGGCATCGCCTTACTTTCCATCTTCGTCGCACTCTGCATCCGCCCGCGCGAAAGCACCTCCTCCTGACCATGTCCGCCTTCAAATTCACCGGCCTTTGCACGGCCACCCACACGCCCTTCCACCCCGACGGCTCGCTCAACCTCGCCGTCGTCGAACGGCAGGCGGCCTTTCTGCGCAGCCACGGGATCACGTCCGTCTTCATCGGCGGCACGACCGGCGAAAGCAGTTCGCTGACCGCGGCCGAGCGCGCGGAACTGAACGACCGCTGGGCCGTGGTGGGGCCGGCGACGGGCATCGACGTCGTCGTGCACGTCGGCGCCAACTGCCTCACCGAGGCGGCCCAGCTCGCCGCGCACGCCGAAAAGAATCAGGCCAAGGCCGTGTCGATGATCGCGCCTTCCTATTTCAAGCCGCGCACGCTGAACGACCTCGTCGCCAGCTGCGCGATGGTGGCGAAAGCCGCCGCGCGCACGCCTTTCTATTATTACGACATCCCCGGCATGACCGGCATCGGCGGCTTCCCGGTCGACGAGTTCCTCAAGGCGGCTTCGCCGATCATCCCGAATCTCGCCGGCGTGAAGTATTCCCATCCGGACCTGGAAGCGATGCGCCGGGCGCAGGCGCTCGAGGGCGGCCGCTTCGACCTTCCCTACGGCATCGACGAACGCTTCCTCGCCGCCCTGCGTGCCGGCGCCACGGCCGGCGTCGGTAGCACCTATAACTTCAATCCAGGCCCGCTGCTGCGGGCCATCGCCGCCCATGGCAAGGGTGACGCCGTCCAAGCCGAAGCCGAACAGGCGAAGGTCCAACCGGTCGTCGATATCCTGGCCAAGCGAGGCTACATGGGAGCCGCCAAGGCGCTCATGGGACACCTCGGCGTACCGCTCGGGCCCGCCCGCCTGCCCAACGGCAACCCTGACGCCGCCGAGACCAAGCAGATGCTCGGTGAACTGGAAGCCATCGGCTTCTTCAGCTGGAATTTCTGAACATGCGCGTCGCCTGGCTCCTTGGCCTAGCCTGCGCCGCCTCCTTCGCCGCCGACGGGACGGATATCCCCGTGTTCGAAGCGAAGAAGAACCTGAGCCACGCCTCGGTGCGGATCCCGGCGCTCCTGCGCACCACGAAAGGGACGCTCATCGCCGTCGCCGAAGGCCGGGACAAAGGCGCCGATCAGGCTGGGAATGACTTGGTCGTCTCGATTTCGAGGGACGAAGGCGCGAGCTGGACGAAGCCCGTCGTGGCCTACGAACAGGGCAAGGACAGCTGCAACAACCCTTGCCTCGTCGAAGACACGCTCATGGGGCGCGTCTTCCTCTTCTTCCAGACCTTCCCCGCAGGCAGCCGCGAATTCGGCGGACTTCCGGCCGGATCGGCCGATCCGGCCGGGACGCGGATCATGAAGATCGCCTCGGACGACGACGGCGCCACCTGGTCCCGACCGTCCGATGTGACGAAAGAAATCAAACCGGACGACGCGGTGACCACCGCCTCCGGGCCTGGGATTGGGATTAAAATGAGATCCGCGACGCACGCCGGGCGTCTCGTGATTCCCTTTAACTCCCAAGATAAAAAGAAGAATTTCGTGAACTGGATCGCCTTCAGCGATGACGGCGGCCGCTCCTGGCATCGCGGTGGCAACGTGCCGCAGACGGACGGACGCCAGCTCAACGAAGTCCAAGTCGCCGAAGCGCGCGACGGGACGCTCTACCTGAACTCGCGTCGCTGGAAGGGCGATGCCTTCCGTAAGGTCTCGTGGTCCAAGGACGGTGGCCAGACGTGGAGTGCGGCCATCGAGGAGACCGCCATGCCCGACCCCACCTGCCAAGCCTCCTTGCTCCGGGTCGACCGCGGGGCCGAAACCCATTTCTACTTCCTCAATCCGGCGGGCAAAGGCCGTAAGGATGGCACCCTCCGGCTCTCCACTGATGGCGGCCAGACCTGGCCGGCGAGCCGCCTAGTCTTCCCGGGACCGTTTGCTTACAGCTCCATCGCAGCCCTGGCCGATGGCCGCATCGGCGTGCTCTACGAACCCGCGGGCGACACGGTGATCAAGTTCCGCGCCGTCGATCCGCCGGGGCGCTGAGCCTCAGGGATTCGGAATGAACGGAGCAGCCGAACCGGCGTCAGCGGTCGGCGCGTCGCCGTAATAATGTCGGATGAGCCCAGCCAGGTGCTCTTTGATGTCGACCGGCAGGAACGCCCCGAAGTGGATCTCCTTGCCCTGCGAGGCCACGACGACCGACTCGACTGGCTTCTTGTTCTCGCGCGACCCCCGGAAGGCCAAAGTGACTTTCACGGCTTCCCCGGCGGGCAAGGTCGA
>CALPIW020000007.1 GCA_943323725.2 Polynucleobacter meluiroseus
ACCGCCTTGTTGCTCAGCAGGCCCTTGGTGAAGCGCTGGATGGTGGCGATGAGCATGTGGCCGCCGTCGAGGACGGGGATCGGCAGCAGGTTGAGCACGGCGAGGTTCAGGTTGATCAGCACCGTGAACCAGAGCACGCGGCGGATGTCTTCCGACAGGTTGTAATAGGTCTTCGTGATCGAGATCACCGAGGCGAGCTGCTTCACCTGGATGTCCGAACCGCGGTCGAAGAGGCGGCCGAGCGTCGTGAAGGTCGACTTCACGATGCCCACGCAGGTCTCCCACGGATTGCGGTAGGCGAGTTCGGTCTGGCTGACGAAATACGTCCCGATCTGGGCGTGCTGCACGGGCTGCTTATCGACGGACTGGGCCTTCTTGAGCGTGAGGTTGCCGGCTTCGCCGTTGGCGCGCTTCCAGTAGAGCGTCAGGTCGCGGGGCGTGCGGCCGACCGCCTGCACCAGCGAGTCGATCGAGCGGACCGAGACGATCTGGTCGCGGCCATCGACCTTGTCGATGATCGTGCCGATCTTGAGCGTCTCCGCGAGGGCGGGGTCGTCGGGTGAGATGCCGAGCACCATCAGCTGGTCGCGGACCGCCTCGGCATCATTGGTCAGGAGGTCGCGGGTCGCGGGGACGAGGATGAGGGAGTGGCGGCGATCTTCACCGTAGGCGATGATGCTGACCGGGTTGACCGTCGTCGTCACCTGCGGGGTGATGACGACCTTGGCGGAGACGCCGTCGGCCTGTTCGATCAGGAGCGTGCGGGGCTTGGCGCCGCCTTTGCGGAGGAGTTCGCGGAACTCGACCGTGTTGTTGAGCGGCTGGCCGTCGATGGAGAGGATGCGGTCGCCGGATTTCAGGCCGGCCTTCTCGGCGGGCGAGCCGGGCGCGGGCGTGCCGACGATGACCGCGGTGCGCGGCTGGAGGCCGGCTACGCGGACCTTGTCGCCGGACTGCGAGTTGACTTCCAGACGGGCGGGCTGCACCACGACCTCCAGCGTCTCGCCGCCGCGTTCGATCTGGAACGTCGCGGTGGGGTTGCCCTGCGAGTCCTTGCGGTTGCCGAGCATGACGGCCTCGCTGATCTGGTTGAAGTTCGTGACCGTGGAGTCGTCGACCGCGAGGACCTTGTCGCCCGAACGCAGGCCGGCCTTGAACGCCGGGCCCGGGACCGTGTTGCCCAGGCCGAGTTCGGCGAGGTGACCGGAGCTCGTCACGACCTGCTCAGGGACGTAGCCGATCACGGTGGAATTGCTGCCGGAGGCGACGGGCATGCCGGTCACCCAGAGCAAGCAGGCGAGGGCGAAGGCGAAGATGACGTTGAAGACGGCGCCCATGACCGAGACGATCATCTTGTCGGCGTAGGAGATCTTCGGGAGTTTCTCGGCCTCCTCGCTGCTCGCGCCTTCGATGCCTTCCATGTCGGCGAGCTGCGGCAGGGCGACGTAGCCGCCGAGCGGGATGATCGAGACGCGGTAATCGACGCCGTCCTTGCCGGTCCAGCCGAAGAGGCGCGGGCCGAAGCCGATCGAGAAGCGTTCGATCTTCAGGCCGCGCTTGCGGGCGGCGAGGAAGTGGCCGAGCTCGTGCACGAAGATCGAGCCGCCGAAGAAGATGGCGACGAGGGCGAGGCCCCAGAGGGAGCCGAGGAGGTCGCCGAAAGAAAGGTTGTCCATGTAAAGGGGAGGGAAGGGGTTATCTCAAAGGCCGAGGCCTGGGGCGAGCCTGGACGCGACGACGCGCGTCTCGGCGTCGGCGGCGAGGACGTCGTCCAAAGTGCCCGGTTCGCGGGCCGAAACCGCCGCCAGGGTGCGTCCGACGAGCTCGGCGATGCCCGTGAAGGGCAGTTGGCCGGCCACGAAGGCGGCCACGGCGACCTCATTGGCCGCGTTGAAGACCGCCGGGGCGGTGCCGCCGGTGGTGGCCGCCGCGCGGGCCAGGCCGAGGCAAGGGTAGCGGGCCGGGTCCGGCGGGGTCATCCCCAACGTGAGGGCTTGGGCGAGATCGAGGCGCGGAGCGGGGCAGGGCAGTCGGTCCGGGAAGAGCAGGCAATCCTGGATGGGGTAGGCCATCGAGGGGGGCGAGAGCAGCGCCTGGAGGCTGCCGTCGGCGAGCGTGACCAAGGAGTGGATGATGCTCTGCGGGTGGACGACGACGTCGATGCGGTCCGCGGGGACGTCGAAGAGCCAGCGCGCTTCGATCACCTCGAGGCCTTTGTTCGCCATCGTGGCGGAATCGATCGTGACCTTCGGGCCCATGCTCCAGTTGGGATGCTTGAGCGCCTGGTCGAGCGTGACGTGGCGGAGGTCGGCGAGCGGCGTATCGCGGAAAGCGCCGCCCGAGGCCGTGAGCACGAGACGCGCGATGTCGGCCTTGGGTTTGTCGCGCAGGAGCTGGTGGATCGCGTTGTGCTCGCTGTCGACCGGCAGCAGGCGCGCGCCGGAGACGCGGGCGGCTTCCGTGACGAACTTGCCGGCGAGCACGAGGAGTTCCTTGCTCGCGAGGGCGACGTCCTTCTTCGCCTTCAGGGCCGCGAGCGTGGGCGCCAGGCCGGCGGTGCCGACGACGGCCGAGACGACCATCGAGACTTCCGGAAGGCAGGCGACTTCGGTCAGGCCGGCGGTGCCTTCGAGGATGCGGGTGCCGGCGGGGAAAGCTCCCGACGCACGGGCTTCGGCGGCGGCGGCCGGATCGGCGAGGGCCACGACGCCGACGCCGAATTCCTTGGCCGGGCCGACGAGTTCGCGCCAGCGCGAATGGGCGGCCAGTCCGGCGATGCGCAAGCGGGACGGGTGGGCCCGGACGACGCTCAGGGTGGTCGTGCCGATGGAGCCGGTGGCTCCGAGGATGGCGATGGCCCGGACGTGCATGCGGCGTGGGTGTACCGAGGCAACCGCAGGAGACGAAGGTGGCAAGCAGTTTGGGCTGGGGGCGGCTTTTCGCCGTTCGACGCTTGTCTCTTTCGTCGGGATAGGTTGCCTGTCCGTATGGCCACTCAGCCTCAGGACCTCACCGGACTCTCCCACCTCGGGAACACCCAGAACAAGCCCCAGCACACGCTGGAGACCTTCCCGAACCGCAACGCGGGCCGGAACTACACCGTCGAACTGACGACGGATGAGTTCACCTGCCTGTGTCCGGCGACCGGCCAGCCCGACTTCGCCAAGATCACGATCCGCTACGTGCCGGGTCCGCGCATCGTTGAGTCGAAGTCCCTCAAGCTTTATTACTGGAGCTACCGCCAGCAGGGTATGTTCCACGAACACCTGACCAACAAGATCCTCGACGACCTCGTCGCCGCGATCGACCCGATCTGGTGCGAAGTCACCGGCGCCTTCGGCGTCCGCGGTGGCATCGGCATCACGGTGCGTGCCGTCCACGGCAAGCAGCCGCAGCCGTGAAGCGTCGCCCCGTCCAGCCAGACGACGGGGAACCGACGGATTGGCCGGGCTCGGCCCAGGTCTCTGATTTCCTGACGCGTCAGCTCGCCGGTCGCCGCCTGGCGGCGCGTTCGTGCCTGACCTACGGGCGTTCGCTCAAGGGCTTCGCGCTGTGGATGAAGTCCAACGGCGGCTGGGACGGCGATTGGTCCAAGCTGACCGCACGCAATCTGCGCGACTTCGTCATCGAGCGCCAAGGCACGCACAACCGTCGCTCGGTGCACAACCAGGTCTCGGCCCTGCGCGCCTTCCTCGCCGACCTGCGGGAGCGCGGCGGCATCACCACCACGCCGGCGGCCGGCCTCGTGCTGCCCAAGCTGCCGAAGTCCTTGCCGAAATTCCTGACCGAAGCGCAGACCGATTCGCTCATGGATGCCGCGGAGGCTTCGGAAAAAGACGATCCCCAGGAGAATGCGCGCGATATGGCGGTGCTCGAACTGCTCTACGGCGGCGGCCTGCGCGTGTCCGAACTCTGCGGTATCGACGGCGGCGACCTCGATCTCGGCAGCGGGCTCGTGCGCCTGATGGGCAAGGGCTCCAAGGAACGCGTCGTGCCCGTCGGCGACGCGGCGATCACCGCGGTGAAGGCTTACCTCGCCTTGCGCGGCGCCCCGGCCCGCGGCGAACCGCTGCTCCTCGCCGCCCGCGGCGGACGGCTTAATCCGCGCGCCGTGCAACTGATGCTGAAGCGCAAGCTCGCGGTCGCCGGTCTGCCCGCGGACCTCACCCCGCACAAGCTACGCCACGCCTGCGCGACGCACCTGCTCTCCAACGGCGCCGACCTCCGCCTCGTGCAGGAGCAGCTCGGCCACGCCTCGCTTTCGACCACGCAGATCTACACGCACCTCAGCGTGGCGAAGCTGCGCGAGGTCCATCGTAAGTCGCACCCGCGGGCCTGAGCCGCTGATTCGCCTCGCCTCCGCGGGCCCGTCGGAGCAAGGTGCCGCGTGCTCGTCGAAGCCGCCCAAGCGAAGCTGAACCTGTCGCTGGCCATCACCGGCCGGAGGGCCGACGGCTTCCATGAACTCGTCAGCCTCGTGGCGCCGATCGCGCTCGCCGACACCCTCACGCTCGACGTCGGCCGCCCGCTCGGTCTCACGTGCGATGACCCGGCGCTGCCCGTCGACGGCACGAACCTCGTGCTCAAGGCCGCGGCCGCTTACGCGCGCCGCCGTCCCGCCGCGCCGACCGGACACTTCCATCTCACCAAGCGCGTGCCGCACGGCGCCGGCCTCGGGGGCGGGAGCGCCGACGCCGCCGCGGCGTTGCGTCTGCTCGATCGTGCGTCGGGCGATCCGCTCGGCCCCGAGGGGCTTGAAGCGCTCGCGACGGAAGTCGGTTCCGACTGTCCTTTCTTCGTGCGTGGCCAGGCCGCCGTGATGCGGGGCAGGGGAGAGCGGCTGGAGATCCTGCCGGCCGCCGCGCGCGCCGCTTTGGTCGGACGCAAGGTCGTCCTCGTGAAGCCGCCTTTCGGCGTGCCGACGCCCGAGGCCTATGGTCTGCTCGCCCAAGCCGGGAAGTATCGTCCGGCCGCGCAGGCCGAAGCCGAACTTGGCGCCTGGCTCGCCCGGCCGGCCGCTGATCCCGTGAAGCTGGGTAACGACCTCGCCGCCCCCGTCTTCTCCAAGTATCTCGCCCTGCCGGCCGGCCTGGCCTCTTTCCGTCGCGTGACCGGGTCGGACTGGCAGATGACCGGCAGCGGCAGCGCCTGTTTCGCCTGGGTCGAGGACGGTTTCGACCAAGCCGGCCTGCGTGCGGACGCCGTGCGGGTCTGGGGTCCCGGAGCGTGGGTGGCGGAGACCGTTATTTCGGGTTAGTTTCGGCTTTACTGTCGGCCATCGGGTCGCCAAGTTGCGATTCACTATCACCCATGGGAAGCCTCAAGAAGAAGCGTCGTCTGAAGATGAACAAGCACAAGCGCCGCAAGCGCTCGAAGGAAAATCGCCATAAGAAGCGTCTCTGGGGCTGATTAACCCCACCTTCGGTCCGATCCGGGCGGCTCAAAAGGCCGCCCGGCTCTTTTTCGGGCTTGCTCCGGGTGAGCCCGTTCCCAAACCTCAACCTTCCAACCGACAAAAACCATGGCTCGCGAAATCGTTATCATTGAATGCACCGAAGCCCGTAAGGAGGGCAAGCGCCCTTCCCGTTACATGACCACCCGTAACAAGAAGCTTTCCCAGGAGAAGGTGGAGCTCAAGAAGTACAACCCCTCCCTGCGCCGCCACACGCTGCACAAGGAGATCAAGGGCTAAGCTTCCGGTTTCCCTCAGCCAGCAGGGCCGGCCGCAGCGATGCGAGCCGGCCCTGCTGTTTGGCGGGGTGGAGGGGCGGCCTCAGGCCGCCTTGCCGCCACGGCGCAACTGACGCCAGCGCGCGCGGTGGTGGCGGGTCCAGTCGAGCAGGGCGCGTTCGAAGCCGATGTCGCAGCCGGCCTTCTCGGATTCGATCCACTTGTGACGCAGGATCTCCTCACGCTCGGCGAGGAACTCCGCATAAAGAGAAGAACGGGCGGCCAGGTCGGCGGCGGGCTGCGTCTTGGACGGCTCTTCTCTCATGCTTGCGATGACTCTAGGGGGAAATCCGGCTGCGTGGCAAGCCGGAGGCGAACGGGTGACTTTAAGAAGCCTTTTCCAAGCCGTTCAGGACCGTCAGGCCGATCGAGCGGAAGACGCGGGCCGGATTGCCGTCCGGGTGGCTGATCACCACGGGGATACCGTGGTCGCCGCCCTGGCGGATGGCCGGATCGAGCGGGACTTCGCCCAGCAGGATCGAATCGAGGGCCGTGGCGACCTTCAGGCCGCCCCCTTGACCGAAGAGATACTGGCGGGAGCCGTCCGCGCCCTCGAGGAAACTCATGTTTTCCGCCACGCCGAGGATGGGCACGCCGACCTTGGCGAACATCGCCGCGCCGCGCAGCGCCACCGAGACCGCCGCGGTCTGCGGGGTCGTCACGATGATGGCGCCGCTCAGGGCCATCGACTGGGCGATGGAGAGCTGGGCGTCACCGGTGCCCGGGGGGAGGTCGATGAGCAGGACGTCGAGTTCGCCCCAGCGCACGTTGGTGGCGAACTGGGAGATGGTCTTCATGATCATCGGGCCGCGCCAGACCACGGGGGCGTCGGCGTCGATCAGGAGGCCCATCGACATGACCTTCACGCCGAAGTTCTCCAGGGGGATGAGGGTGTCCCCGTCGAGGAGGGGGCGGGCGTTGACCCCGATCATCAGGGGGACCGACGGGCCGTAGATGTCGCAATCCATCAGGCCGACCCGGCCCGGGCGGCCCCGCTCGGCGAGGTCGCGGGCGAGGGCGCAGGCCAGGTTGACGGCGAAGGTGGACTTGCCGACCCCGCCTTTGCCGCTGGCGACGGCGATGATGTGCTTCACCTGACCCACGCCCGCGTCGGCGGGGAGCTTGGTGGGGGCGGCGGGTGCGGCCGCCGCGGGGGCGCCCTTGGGGACGGTGACGGTGATGGCGATCTCGGGCTGGCGGGCGCCCAAGGCCTTGAGCGCGGCGTCGATCTCGGCGTAGAGCTTCTTCGGGACCTCGGGGTCGGCGCTGGTCACCGCCAGGCCGACGCTGACCTTGCCGTCGAGGGTCACCTCGATGCCTTTGACCAGGCCGAACGAGACGATGTCCCGGCTGTACCCGGGGTAGCGGATCTGGCCGAGGGCCTTCTGGACGGATTCCTTATCGAGCGACATCAGCGGGATTGAACTCCCCGCCCAACCTAGGTCAAACTGCTAACCTCCTAATCCCCTTCTCCGATGCGTTTCCTCGCCCTCCTCGCCGTCTTCCTCACCGCGCCGCTCTTCGGCCAGAACTTTGTCGTGGACAGTAAGATCGAGGCGCTGATGGCCAAGGGCATCGTCGCCGTCGCCGTCGTCTCTGACGATCCGGTGCTCGGCAGCCTCGTCCAGTTCGCGCTCTCCGCGCACGGCGCGATCGAGGTCTCGCCTTCTTCTTCCGTCAAGCTGCGCATCGGCCGCACGGCGAACACCGCGGTCGTCGCCTGCGACAATCCTTTGTATACGTTCACGACCAACGTCGAAGCCCGCGACGAAGACCAGCTCGCGCTCAAGGTCGCCGACGCCGCGATCGTCGGCCTCGGTCGTCGCTGGCAGCTGAAGCCTCTCTACGCCGAGACGAAGGTCACCTTCGTCTCGCGCTACACCGGCCACGCGGAGATCTACGTCACCAACCTCGCCCGCTCGAAGACGCTCCGTCTGACGAACTACCGTAACACCTCTTACGGGCCGCGCTGGTCGGCCGATGGCAAGCGCGTCTTCTTCATCTCCTCCTTCCGCTCCAACTTCCCTGAGATCTTCTCGACCAACGGAGTCGGTGAAGCCGCCAAGGTCATCACCAACGTGCGCGGCGCCCTCGGCGCGGCCAGCAGCGGTCCCGACGGTCGCATCGCGTTCGCTTCCTCCAACAAGGAGACGATGGACATCTTCGTCGCCGGTCCGCAGGGCCAGTCGCCGATCCGCGTCATCAAGGCTCCGAACAAGCAGTGGGTGAACACCGATCCGGCCTGGTCGCCCGACGGCACGCGTTTCGCCCTCACCGGCGGCCCGACGGGTCGCCCGGGCATCTATCTCGCGAATGCCTCCGGCGGCGCCCTGCAGCCCGTCGCCACCGGTTTCAGCTACAGCACCGAGCCGCGCTGGAATCCGGTCTTCTCCAACCAGCTCGTCTTCACCTATCAGTCGGGCAGCCTGCGTCTCGGCGTCATCGACCTCGCCGCGGGCAGCGTCCGGCCGATCGAGACCGCGAGCCCGGCCGCCCTCGCGCACGCTTCGTGGTGCGCCGACGGCCGACACCTCGTGGCCGCCCAGGGCGATTGGCTGGCCGTCGTGGACAGCGTGACCGGCAAGGTCACGCGCCTGACGCCGGTGAGCCTCGGACGTTGTTCCGAGCCGGACTGCTGGACGCCGCGCGCGCGCTGAGCGGCGTCACTTCTTCGCGGGCTTCGGCTTCGCGCCGCTGCTCTGGCGGTCGCGCTCGCGCACATAATTGAAATCACTCAAGGTGCTGCGCAGGACGGACAGGCTCGCTTTGACGTCGCCGTCCTGACGTTGCAGGAGGGCGGCGGACTTTTCGATGCGCAGGCTCAGCGGGTTGGTCGTGGCGCCCGCCACGATCCCGAGCACGAGCAGGCTGAGGAAGGCGCCGACCTGGACCCGGCGATGCGCGCGCCAGACGCTCCGCGTCTCCTTTTCCATGCGGATGATGGCCTTCACGGCCTGCGACTGCGTGAAGCCGTCGATGTTCACGGCGTCGGCGAGTCCGTAGGCGAGCAGGCGGCGGCGGGTGGCATCATCGATGCGGTTGGCGTCGCTGATCTGTTCGGCCGCGCTGGCCGGGGGCTTCGCGGTCCGGACCTTGAGTCCTGAGCCGGCCGGGAAAAAGTCCGCGACGGTCCGCCAGACGTCTTCTTCGGCCAGCCGGCAGGGCTGATCGGGCGTCAGTTCGCCGGAAGCCAGGAGGGCGACCACCTCGGCCTCGGGGAGGGCGGCGGTGATTTCTTCGCCGGATTGGAGGTGAAAACTACGCATGGTGCCGAGCCGGAGGACGGCGAACCGGACTATGGTCGCCTCCGCGGGGGTCGCAAGGCGATTGGGCCTTCAATACCCTTTGCAAATCGGGCCGGACCTCTTTTTCATAGACCTCGCTCGATGGGCAACCAAGGCATCAATCAATCGCAGAAGCAGGTCCAAGGCCTCGTCCTCACGCCGCAGCTTCGCCAGTCGCTCCGCATCCTTCAGGTGCCTGCGGCCGAGCTCCTGCGTGAGATTTCCTCCGAATTGGCCGCCAACCCGCTGCTGGAGGAGGTCGAGCCGGTCTCCAACGAGAGCCTGGACGGGCCGATGCCCTCCGAGGAGCCGGAGGACGACGGCCCCCGCGAACTTTCCCTCGGCGACGACGATTTCGACGCGCTCAAGCGCATGAAGGAGGACTGGGACGAAAGTTATTACGAAGAGATCCGTTCCCAAGGCTACACCCAGGAAGACGAAGAGCGCCGCCGGCACATGCTCGAATCGGCCACCGGCGAAGCCTCGCTGTCGGAACATCTCGCCGACCAGGCCCGGACGGCCAGCGACGATTCCGCCGTGCAGGAGGCGCTGAAGCTCCTCATCGCCTCGCTCGACGAGCGTGGCTTCGTGGAGGAAGACCTCTCGACCCTCGCGCTCCGTTCCGGCCAGCCCTACGAGGCCGTCATGACGGCCCATACGCTGCTGATGGCCTTCGATCCGCCCGGCATCGGCGCCCGCGACCTCCGCGAATGTTTCCTCGCCCAGCTCCGCCAGCGCGGCCGGGGCCTGTCCACCGCGGCCCGGCTCATCAGCGACTGCTGGGAGCCCATGATGGGCCGTCGCCTCGAGGAGTGCGCGCGCATCCTCGACGTCGAACTCGACGACATCCGCGAAGCCCTCGCCGAACTGGCCAAACTCGAGACCGTCCCGGCCCGCCGTTTCGCCCGCGACGACAACCGCGTCGTCACGCCGGACGCCACCGTCGAACTGGATTCCGACGGCAAATGGAAGGTCATCATGGACGACCGCCACGTCCCGAAGCTCCGCCTCGCGCCCGCTTACAAGGACATGCTCGCCGGCCAGGCCCTCGGGGAAAAGGAGCGCACCTATATCCTCGAGCGCATGCGTCAGGGTAAGTTCCTCATCGGCGCCATCGAGGAACGCCAGCGCACCATCGAGAAGCTCGCGCACATCATCCTCGAGCGTCAGGCCGACTTCTTCGAGCACGGCCCGTCGCGGCTGCGCCCGCTGACGATGACCGACGTCGCCAAGGAGATGGGCGTGCATGAGACGACCGTCGGCCGCGCCGCGGCCAACAAGTGGATGCTCACGCCCCACGGTCTCCGCGAATTCCGCTGGTTCTTCACGTCCGGCGTCTCGACCTCCGATGGCGGTACCGTCGCCCAGGAAGGCGTGCAGGAGCTGATCGCCGACATCCTCGCCCGCGAGAACCCCGCCGAGCCGCTGGCCGACGAGGCCATCACCGCCGAGCTGCGCAAGCGCGGCGTCCAGATCGCCCGCCGCACCGTCGCGAAATATCGCGAAGCGCTGGGCCAGCCTTCGGCGCACATGCGCCGCAAGCGTCTCTGATCAGGCGAGCCGGCCGAGGACGGAGTCCCAGCCGAAGTTCGCCATGTCGGGGAAGAGGAACTGCACCCCCGCGGTCCGGCCGTCGGGCAGGCGCGCGGGCGCGGCCACGACGGGCAGGCCCGCGAGCGAGGCAGGCGCGTTGAGCGCGAGGAGGCGTCGGCGGTGGGCGTCGTCCATGCCGGCCTTGCTCACCGCTCCGCCGAAGGTCGCCGGCAATGCGATGAAATGGTGACGGCGGAAGATCGTGCGGAAGGCGTCGGAGATGCGGGCGCGCGCCGCTTCGGCCGTACGCAGTTCGTCGTAGGTACGACGGCGACCGGCATCGAGGCGCGCCCAGACGACCGGATCGTATTCTGCCCGGCGGCGTTCGAGCCAGCCCGCATGGACCCGCGCGGCGGCGTGGCCGCCCAGGACCGGATAGACTTCGGCCGCGTCGGCGCAGGCGAGGCGAAGCAAGGTGGCGGCGGCGACGTCTTCCTGGGCGCCGGCCTTGAGGGCGACCGCGCGCATGGCGGCGAGATCGTCCGCGGGGATGCCCAAGCCGAGGTCGCCGGCCCAGAGGCCGGCGCCCGCGGGCGGGGCTTCGCCGAGCACGGCGGCGGAGACCTGACGGAGGTCGCCGGCCGAGCGGGCGATCCAACCTTGCGTGTCGTAGCCCGGCGAAAGCGGGAAGATGTCGCCGACGGGCGCGACGTCGGGCGAGAGACGCAGGCCCCACACGCCGCAGTAGCCGCAAGGCACCCGGATCGAGCCGGCCGTATCGGTGGCGAGGGCGAAGGGCACGAGGCCACGGGCGACGGCGAAGGCCGAGCCGGAGCTGGAACCACCCGCGAGCAGGTCGGGCCGGGTCGGATGCGGGCAATCACCGTAGTGCGGATTCTCGCCGCTCAGTCCGAAGGCGAACTCATTGAGCTGCGTGCGGCCGCACTCGATGGCCCCGGCATCGCCTTCGAACGCCGCGGGGAGCGAAGACGTCGCGCGGGCCGCGCCGATCTCCTGCGGCAGGAACGTCGAGCCCGCGAAGGTCGGTTCGTGCTGCCGGAAATAAAGGTCCTTCGTGAGGAAGGGCACGCCGCCGAGGGCCGACTCACGCAGCGGCCAGGCTTCCTCGAAGCGGCGCGTCAGCGTGCGCGTGTCGGGCAGGCCGCACAGGGCCGCCCGTTGTTCCGCCGGGGCCATTTCCGCCAGCTTGAGCAGGAAAGCTTCCGCCGCCATACGCGGACCGCGCGTGAGCGTGAACTCGCGCCAGTCTTCGACGGACTGCGGCAACAGGGTCACAGCGCGAGCGGGACGCCCGGTTCGGGGTCGTGCACGCGGGTGCCGGGCAGGGCGGCCGCGAGGGTCTCCTTCATCCACGCCCGCGCGGGCGGATCGCCGTGCGTCAGGACGATGTCCTTCGGCGAGACGGATTTCGCGAAGTCGATGAGCTCCTCGCGGTCGGCATGGCCGCTGAGGTGGAAGCGTTCGACCTTGGCGCGCAGGGTCGCGGTGTGGTCGAGGGTCTTGAACTTGAATTCGCCGCCGGGGTTCATGCCGATGAGTTCGCCGCCCGGGGTCTCCGGATCGCAGTAGCCGACGAAGAACACCGCGTTCTCTTCGTGGTCGAGCATGTTCGCGGCCACGCGCCAGGCGGGCGTCTTCTCGACGAGCATGCCGCTCGAGAGGAGGTAGATGCCGCGTTCGGGCATGTTCTTGCCCGGCTGCACGTACTTGCGCGAGAGCGGCAGGATGCCGAGATCGCGCAGGACCTGACGGCTGAACTTCACCTGCTTCGTCTTACGGCTCGCTTCGTCGAGGTAGTCGCAGAGGTCGAGACCGAGGCCGGAGCAGAAGATCGGCACGTCGGCCAGATTGCCCGCGTCGGCGGCTTCCTGGAGCAGCAGCAGGATCTCCTGCATGCGGCCGAAGGCGAAGGCCGGGAGCAGCACCGAGCCGCCTTCGTCGCAGACTTCATTGATCGCCTTGATGAGGCGCTGCTCTTCCTTGCCGCGGTTGAACGACGGCGTCGTCGCCGTGGCCCCGCGCGTGCATTCCATCACGAGGGTGTCGACCGGCGTGCGCGGGAAGTTGGCGCCGGCGACCGTGCGCTGGGCCTGGAAATGGACGTCACCGGTGAAGAAGTGCTTCTTCTTGCGGTGTTCGACGAGGCAGCCGACCGCGCCGGCCACGTGGCCCGCGAGGTGGAAGGAGAGGGCGACCTCCTCGCCGCCGCGGCCGATGATGCGCGGGTTGGCCAGGGGCACCGCCGCGAGGGCGTGCTCGACGCGTTCGACGTCGGTCTCGACGTAGAGCGGGTAGTCCTGGTTGCCGGTCTCCTCGCGCTGGCGCTTCATCACCTGGATGGAGTTGCTCAGCAGACGGCGGACGAAGAGCGTCGTGGCGCCCGAGGCATAGACGCGGGCCGCCGGGTGCTGCTTGAGCAGGAGCGGGAGCGAGCCGAGGTGGTCGAGGTGGCAGTGCGTGAGGATCACGCCGTCGACCGAGCCCTGGATCTTGTCGATCTGCGGGAGCGCCTTGCGACCGTCGAGCTTGGGGTGGAGGCCGCAGTCGAACACCAGCCGCAGGCCGCCGAATTCGGCGAGCATGCAGTTGGCGCCGATTTCACGGCCGGAGTTGAGGTCGGTAAGTCGCATCAGGAAGGGTCGGGCGGGGGCGTCATCGCGAAGACCGGGATCCGCGTGAAGACGCGTTCGCCGGTCGAGGTCGTGCCATGGAAGGAGCCTTCGGCCGTCCGCGGGCCGCCGGCCAGGTGGTAGCTGTTGTAAGAGAACTGCTCGCCCGGGGGCAGGGTGGGGGTCTCGCCCACGATGCCGTCGCCCTCGAAGATCTCGATCTCGCCGTCCGGCGAACGGATGATCCATTTCCGGCCGAGCAGCTTGACCGTCTCCTGGGAGAGGTTGCTGATGGTCAGGAAGTAGACGAAGGCGTGCGGGGTTTCCGGGGGGAAGTTCGCATCCCGGTGGTGGGACACCTTGTCGATGGTGACCCTGAGGCCTGGGAGTTCCTTTCCGGTAGCTTGCACGTGACCCAAGACAAGAGGGCTTGGCCGTCTTACGGAAGCCATAAATGGGGCAATCGTCGGCCCGATTGACCTTCCCTTCTTGCCCCTTCGGGCGGACGACCTTTGATGGGGTTCGGATGTCCACCCTCGCCGATCGCAAGCGCAACCTCGGGCGCGTCCCGGTGAAGTGGATCGTGCTGGCCGCTTACGTCCTCCTGGTGCTGGTCTCCCGATGGGTCACCTCGGCCGACCGCCAGCCCAAGCCCGAACTGGCCCATGCCATCGAGCTCGCCCAGGTCGGTCCCGCCGGCGCGGCCGGGGCGCTCCCGATCGTCGTGTTGCCGAGCCTGCCGGCCCGCGGGGAGCAGGATTGGCGCCGGACCTTCCTTGACGGCCGGTCCGCCGGCCTCGGCCCGGTCTATGCCGTCCGCTGGCCGACCGCCCACCATCGCTCGCGCGCCTCGATGGGCGACGACGCCCTTGCCGCCGACCTGCTCCTGGCGTTGGAAACCCGTTTCGGCAAAGGACGTTTCCACCTGGTCGGGGAGGGCATGGGTGGGGCGGTCGCCCTGTCGCTGGCCCATCGTCATCCGGGACGCGTGGCTACGCTGACGTTCGTCTCCGCGCCCGGCGCCCAGGAATACACGCTCCTCGGCAACGCGGTCGCCAACAAGTTCGTCTACTTCTTCCATCATATTCCGTTCGTGCTGTTCGACGTCGCCACGCCCCACTTCGGGCTGGCCGATCGCCTGCCGTATAACCGCGGCTACTCGGGCGTGTTCTTCGACAGCGACCTGTCCGACGCCAAGTCGATGCTGCGGGCTTGGAACGGACCCGCGCTGCTCGTCCACGGCAAGTCCGACTGGATCGCGCCGGTCGACGCCGCCCGCTACTCCGTCAAGCTGATGCCGCAGGCCCGCCTGCTCGAACTCGAAGGCGGCCATGGCGAGGAGGTCGCCGCCGCCGCCGCTCCGCAGGTCGCGGAATTCATCGTCGCCGCCGAGGCCGGCAAGGCGGCCGGTCGCGCGGCCCCCGTCGCGGCGACCGAACCTTATCCGGACCTCGTGGTGTCCGATGGCGCGCGTTTCTGGATCCTGATCCTCATCATCATCCTCTGCACCTTCGTGGCCGAGGATCCGACCTGCCTCGCGGCGGGCTTGCTTGCGGCCGAAGGCATCATCGGCTTCTGGTGGGCGGCTCTCGCCTGCACGGTGGGCATCTTCATCGGGGACATGGCCCTCTACTCGCTCGGCCGTTGGCTCGGTCGCGGGGCGTTGCGCCGGGCGCCGCTCAAGTGGATCGTCAAGGAGCACGAGATCGACCGTATGGCCGGCTGGTTCGGTTCCCCGCGTGGCATGCTCGTGATCGTCAGCTCGCGCTTCATTCCTGCCAGCCGCGTGCCGACCTTCGTGACCGCGGGCATCCTGCGTCTCGGCCTGCCGCGCCTTTCGCTGCTGCTCTTCACCGCGGCGCTCGTCTGGACGCCGCTGCTGATGCTCCTCGGCAGCACGCTCGGTCCGCCCTTCATGGAGCAGTTCCCGCGCTACAAGCAGTACGCGGCTTGGATCGTGATCGGGCTCTTCGCCCTCATCTGGATCGTCACCCACTGGATCGTCCCCGCGATGACCTGGCGCGGCCGCCGCGAGATCGTCATGAAGGTGCGCGGCCTCATGCAGCCTTCGCTCTGGCCCGGCTGGCTGCTTTACCTGCCGGTGCGCCTGGGCATCGTGCTCCTGAGCCTCCGTCATCGCCGCCTGACCGCCTTCGCTTCGGCCAATCCCGCGCTCGGCCGCATCGGCGGCTTCATCGGCGATTCCAAGTCGCTGCTCCTCCGTCCGTTCCAGCGCGACTCGCGCTGCTGTCCGACGCTCGCGCTTTCGCTCGAAGATACCCAGGAAGAACGGATCAAGGAAGCCGCCGCGTTCGCGGCCTGCCATGGTTTCCCGGTCGTCTTCAAGCCCGAGGTCGCCGAGGACGGCGCCGGCCTGCGTTTCGTGCATACCCAGGAGCAGCTCGAACGCCTCGTCCGCGGGGCGCAGGAAGATTTCCTGCTCCAGAAGTTCATCCCCGGCTTCGAGTTCGAAGTCGTCTGGCGGCGTAACCCCGGCAAGGACGACGGCCGCATCATGGCCCTGTTGCATAAGCACGACGTCACCGTGCGCGGCGACGGCGAGCAGACCCTCGAGGAACTGATCTGGCTCGACGAAGTCGCCGTCTCCCGCGCGAACCTCTTCCTGCGCTGCCACGCGCGCGACCTCAACCGCGTGATCCCGGCGGGTCAGAAGGTGATCCTGAACCTTACGGGCAGCTACGGTCACGGGGCGCGCTGCCGCCATCGCGCCGACCTCACGACCGTCGAGCTCGAAGCCGCCGTGACCCAGTTCGCCAAGCGTTTCCCCGGCCTGCACTTCGCCCGCTTCGACTTGCGCGCCACGTCGATGGAAGACCTCAAGGCCGGCCGCTTCATCGTCACCGAAGTCGGTGGCTGCTGCCACGTCTCGAGCCTCCTGCGCGACGAATCGCTCCGCTTCTCGCGGTCTTACGCCGCCGTCTGGGGACAGCTCAAGGCGTGCCTCGAAGCCGGTGCCTATAACCTGCGCCAGAAGGTGCGTCCGGTGCCGGTCGAGGAGCTCATGGCCCGCTGGAGCCAGGCCCGCGGCCGTCACGACGAATTCGCGGTCAGCGAAGAACTCTGAGTCAGCCGCGCGCGGTGAAGGCGTGGCAGAGGGCCGCCGCCGCGGCGTCGGATTCGTCCAACGCCAGTTCCGCCGGGAGGCCGAGCACGGAGCGGACCATCCGGCCGACCTGTTCCTTCTTGGCGGCGCCGTGGCCGGCGACCGCCAGCTTGATGCGCGTGGGCGCGTATTCGCCGACCTTGACGCCCAGCCGCGCGAGCACGCTGAGGGCGGCGCCGCGCGAGGCGCCCATCGCCTGGGCGGTGCGGAAGTTCTGCACGTAGATGGTCTCTTCGATGGCCGCCTGCGTGACCTTGTGTTCGCGCGCCAAGGCTTCGACGGCGTCGGCGATGCGGCCGAGGCATTCGTAGGGCGCGAGCTTCGGTCCGAGCTTCACGGTGACGCTCGCGAGGAGCCGCATGGG